>NZ_LXJQ01000077.1:0-19177 GCF_001728925.1 Pseudomonas sp. 1D4 | reverse complement strand
ACCGTCGGCGTTGTAGGCCACGGTGACCTTTTCCGCACCGCCGGCGTGTTCGCTGGAGATGGCCCGGCCCTGGTCGTCGTAGGTCCAGGTGGCGTAGCGGATGCCGCGTTCGTCGGTGATGCCGGTGAGGAAGCGGGGGTACTGGGTGTTCTCGTAGAGGAAGCGTCGCGTAGTCGTGCTGCCATCCAGACTTTTCTTCAGCCCGATCAGCCGCTTGCGGATGTCGTATTCGTACTGTACAGAGGTGCCAGGCGCCTCGAGTGTCAGTGGTTGCTGCCGGGTGTCCTGTGTAAAGCCGAGGCTCTGCCCGGTATCACTGGTAACCGTCACCAAAGCGTCGTTGTAGCTGAGCACGAGGCTGCGGCCTTCACCATCGGCCTGCCTTTTCAGGCGGCCCTGGGCATCGAAGTGGAACTGCTCCTGATTCGCCGAGGCGTAAAACCAACCGTCCGCAGCCGGCGACAACGTGCCGAACTCATCGGAGGACGCCGTGACTGTATTGCCAGAGCGCGCGAACTCCACCTCCCGCCCATCCGCCAGGATCAAACGCAGGCTCGTCGTCCCAATAACCAAACGGGTTGAGTACGTGTGCCGCCAGTAGCCGTCGAAACTGTTGTACCGCCGCTCGAAACGCAGCAGCGGAGCAGTGTTGCTCTGGTAGTCCAACTCAGACTGGTACTTGTTGCCGACAGCCGTATTGATGGGATTGCCGTGGCAGGAATTCGTCGGCGGCATGCCCTTGTTCTTGCTCTGGATAAGCTCCGGGTCGTAGGTGATGGTCATCGTGTCGCTGGCTGAACACCCTCCCACGCGGCCACTGACGAACAGGAAATTCTGCCCAGGCCGCAAAGTGACGCCCACTCCGCGCCCCTGGAGGAATGAGACGGCCGCCGTGAAAGACCCCGAATAGTTGAAGAATGGCGAACCGTTGAGCGTCGCCGTCACGGTGCCGTAGTCCCCTTCCTTGGCATCGGCGCCACCGACACCATAGACCGTGATCGCCGGGCTTCTGACCGTGGCGCCTTCACCGGGGGATGTGAAGCTGAGGGTGCAGGCCTGGGAGGCCAAGGGGGCAAGGCCGATAGCAACGGCCAGGCTGAGATAACGCATGCGTCCTTTCTCCTTGCGTGAAGGGTTCTCGTCCGTGGAGCCGCAATGGTAGACCGGGCACAAGGCTTTAGATTGAGGAAAGGCCCGCACCTCCTGTGCGAGACGTCCGAATGCTAATGACCGTATTCCTCCCCCACCTCGAAATACTCCACAGGCTCCATCCGCACATAGCGCAGCGCGGCGGTGGCCTGGTGCTGGGCGTAGAGGGGCGCGGCGAAGTAGGCGACCAGCAGGGTGCGGCGTCGGCTGCCGAGGCGGTTGAGGCTGCCGGCGTGGATCAGGTCGGCGTCGAAGACGAGGATGTCGCCCGCCGAGCCGCTCAGTTGAATCGCATGGGATTCGTCGTCGAAGTCGACGGGAGGCGCTGCCAGGTCGGGGCGGTGGCTGCCGGGGATGAGGCGGGTGGCGCCGTTGTCGGGGCCGTAGTCGTCGAGGAAGACCAGGGCGTTGACGGTGTCGCCGGGGCGCTCGGCGGAGAAGTCCCGGTGCAGCCGCTGCCTGCCGCCATTGGGCAAGGGTTCGCGCCCTTCCACCTGGGCGAGGAAGAAGCGCTCGCCGATCAACGCGCCCACCACGGCGAGCAGCGCCGGCAGGCGGCACACCGCGCGGACGCCGGGGTCGAGGTCCAGCAGCGCGTGCTGCCAATCCAGGCCGCGCGGCACCGGCCACTCGGCGGAGGGTTTCACCCCGGCGTCGAAGGCGCTGCGCAGGCCTTCCAGCCAGTCGGCCGGCACCGCCCCGCGCAGCAGCGCAAAGCCATCCCGGTGAAGCTGTTCGTGGTCGATCATGGCGTGCTCGATGTCCCTATCGGTGGCCGTGGATGAGGATGATCCGGTGCGGCGCATGATCAACCGATCCGCGCCCCACCGGCATTGATCACCGTCAGAAGATGGACCAGCCGATCCGTGCGGAGAGTTCCTCCAACGCCGCCATGCCGGCCACCGAGTTGCCGGATGCGTTCAGCTCCGGCGACCAGACGCACACGGTGAACTGCCCCGGCACCACGGCGACGATGCCGCCGCCGACGCCGCTCTTGCCTGGAAGGCCGACGCGGTAGGCGAAGTTGCCGGCCTCGTCGTAGAGCCCGCTGGTGGCCATCAGCGCGTTCACCTGGCGGGTCTGTCGGGCGCTCAGCACGGTTTCGCCGCTGTGCACGTTGACGCCCTCGTTGGCCAGGAAGCTGAAAGCCCGCGCCAGGTCGGCGCAGCTCATGCACAGCGCGCAGTGGTGGAAGTAGCTGCGCAGCACCTCCTCCACGTCGTTGTGGAAGTTGCCGAAGGACTTCATCAGGTAGGCCGCTGCGGCATTGCGCGAGCGGTGTTCGTACTCCGAGCGCGCCACCACCGCATCCGACACCACCTCCGGGTTGCCCGAGAGGCGCCGCACGAAGTCGCGCATGGACAGGCTCGGCGCGGCGAAGCGCGACTGGTTGATGTCGCAGATCACCAGCGCCCCGGCATTGATGAAGGGGTTGCGCGGCACGCCACGTTCGAACTCCAACTGCACCAGCGAGTTGAACGGCTGCCCTGATGGCTCGTGGCCCAGGCGTTCCCAGATGGCCTCGCCGGAGTGCTGGAAGGCCTGCACCAGGCTGAACACCTTGGAAATGCTCTGGATGGAGAACGGCAGATGACCATCACCGGCGGTGTAAAGCTGGCCGTCGTTGCCGTACACGGCAATGCCCAACTGATTGGGGGCGACCCGTGCCAGGGCCGGGATGTAGTCGGCGACCTTGCCGGTGCCGATGAGGGGGCGTACGTGATCGAGGATGTCGTCGAGCAGGGCTTGCATCGTGAGAGGGTCCGAACGAGTAACCAAGCGGGTCAGGAATAAGCGCTAGACGACGGATTCGCCGCGCACAACACAGCGCCGTCGCAAATACCGCGACAGGATCGCAGGCGCCGCCCCTACCCCTCCAGCAGCCGGTAGCCGACGCCGGCCTCGGTGACGATGAAACGCGGTGCGGCCGGGTCGTCGCCGAGCTTCTGCCGCAGGTGGCCCACCACCACCCGCAGGTAGTGGGTGTCCTCGACATGGGTGGGGCCCCAGATGTCCTTGAGCAGTTGCTGCTGGGTCACCACCCGCCCGAGGTGCCGCGCCAGCTGGGCGAGCACGGCGTACTCCTTGCGGGTCAGGGCCACCTCCTGGCCGTCCAGGGTGACGCGGCGGTAGGCGAAATCCAGGTGCAGCGGGCCGCTGCTCACGCTGGCCTCCTGGGGCTCGCCGCCGCCCTGGCGCAGCAGCACCCGCACCCGGGCGAGGAATTCCTGGATGCCGAAGGGCTTGGTCACGTAGTCGTTGGCCCCGTTGTCCAGCGCCAGCACCTTCTCGCCCTCGCTGGCCCGCACCGAGAGCACCAGCACCGGCACCTGGGACCACTGGCGCAGCTCGGCCAGCACGGCCTGGCCGTCCATGCCCGGCAGGCCGAGGTCCAGCACCACCAGGTCGGGCCGGCCGAGGGCTACCTGGGCCAGGCCCTCGGTGCCGTTGGCGGCTTCGAGCACCTTGTGCCCCTGGGACGCCAGGCTGATGCGCAGGAACTTGCGGATCTGTGCTTCGTCGTCGATGACCAGCACGGTTGATTGGGGGGTCGTCATGGGTGATTCATCACATCGATTGCCAGTCCGGCTCGCATCCTTGTGGGAGCGAATTCATTCACGAAGGACGGCCCCGCCGTCCCTTTCCGCCAGCGCCCCGCCATCACTCTTCCTCCAGCACCGGCTGCGGGTGCAACGGCAGGTGCAGGGTCAGCGTAGTCCCCCGACCATCCAGCCCCTCACCGACGCTGACGCGGCCACCGTGGGCGCCGACCATGCCCTGGCAGATGGCCAGGCCCAGGCCGGTGCCCTGCCCGCCTCGGTCGCCCCGGGCGGCGGTGTAGAACATGTCGAAGATGCGCTCGCGCTCGGCCACCGGGATGCCGGGGCCTTCATCGCTGACCGCCAGGCGCAGTTCGTCGTCGCCCGCCTCCACCGCCACCCGCAGGCGGCCACCCGTGGGCGAGAAGCGCGCGGCGTTCTCCAGCACGTTGACCAGCGCCTGCTCGATGAGTGCTGCGTGCACGTAGAGCAGCGGCAGCGCCTCGGGCACCTGCGTCTCCACCTTCAGTGGCGCCAGCACCGGGCGCAGGCGTTGCAGGGCACTGGCGACGATGTCCACCGGCGCCACCCAGTCGCGGGCCAGCTTGAGGCCGCCGTGGCCCAGGCGGGTCATGTCCAGCAGGTTCTGGATGTAGCGATCCAGGCGCTCGGCCTCATCGCGGGTGCCCTCCAGCAGCTCGCGGCGGTCCGCCAGGGGGATCGCCTCGCCCAGGGCCAGCAGGCTGTCGATGGAGCCGCGCATGGCCGTCAGCGGCGTGCGCAGGTCATGGGAGACGGACGCCAGCAACGCGCTGCGCAACTGCTCGGTCTCGCCGTGCAGGCGCGCGGCCTCCAGGTCCTCCGCCAACTGGGCGCGGGCCAGGGCCTGGGCCAGCGGCTGGCCGAGGGCGGCCAACAGGCGCCGGCGCTCGGCGGACAGCGGCTGGCCGTCGCGCGGTGCCACGCCGAGCAGGGCCAACGGGCCGTCCTCGCCGCTCAGCGGCAGCCACCACCAGCGCCCGCCCGGCAGCGTGCCGGTGCCCAGGCCGGCACTCTGTTCGTGCTGCCAGGACCAGTCGGCGGCGGCGCGCTCCTGGTCCGCCAGCAGGCGCTGCACGCCGGCTTCGATCTTCCACAGCCCGTCACGGCCACGGCCCAGCAGGCACACCTCCAGGTCGTTCCAGGCCTCGAACTGCTGAGTGGCCGCCTTCATCACCGCCTGGCGGTCGGTGGCGGCGGTGAGCTTGCGCGAGAGGTCCAGCAGCGCCGTGGTTTCCGCCTGGGTGCTGCGCAGGGCCTGCACCTGGCGACGCTGGCGCGAGGCGAGGTTGCCGGTGAGCCCGGCCATGAGCAGGAAGAACAGCAGGGTCAGCACGTCTTCCTGGCGGGCGATGGTCAGGGAGAACACCGGCGGGATGAACAGGAAGTCATAGGCCAGGAACGACAACCCGGCGCACACCAGCGCCGGGGCCAGGCTGCTACGCACCGCCACCAAAAGCACGGCGGCGAGGAACACAAGGGAAATGTTCGGCAGTGCCAGCACCAGATGCGCCCCCCAGGCGATGCCGCTGGCAGCCAGCACCGCCCCCAGCGCCAGGCCGTAGTCGCCCGCCGGCACGGGATCGCGGCCATTGGGCGCGGGGCGGGCGTCCGGGTCGGTGTCGAGCACGCTGATCTCCAGCCCCTGGCCATGGCGCAGCAAGCGCTCCGCCACGCCCCGGCCCAGCCAGCGACGGCGCAGGCGCTGGCGGCTGCGGCCCACCAGCAGCAGGCTGGCGCGGCGCTCGCGGGCGTGGGCCAGCAGGGTCGAGGCCACGGCCTCGGCACGCAGGGTCACCACCTCCCCGCCCAGGCGCTCGGCCAGTTGCTGGGCGGCCTGCAGGCGGGCGCGGCTGTCTTCGTTGCGGGTGCGGCCGGTGTCCACGTGCACCAGGCTCCAGGGCAGGTGGCGGCGCTCGGCCACCCGGCAGGCATGGCGCACCAGGCGCTCGGCCTGGTCGTCGCCGTCCACGCCCACCAGCAGGCGGCCGCGCACCGGCGGTGCCTCCTGGCCTTGCAGGCGATAGCGCCGCGCCAGGTCGGCATCCACCCGCGCGGCAGCGGTCTGCATGGCCAGCTCGCGCAGGGCAGTGAGGTTGGTCTGGGAGAAGAAGGCGTCGATGGCCGCGCGGGCCTGTTCCGGCACGTAGACCTTGCCTTCGCGCAGGCGCTCCAGCAGCTCGCGGGGCGGCAGGTCGATGAGGAGGATCTCGTCCGCCTCCTGCAGCACCCAGTCAGGCACCGTCTCGCGCACCTGCACGCCGGTGATGTCGAACACCTGGTCGTTGAGGGCCTCCAGGTGCTGCACGTTGACCGTGGTGTACACGTCGATGCCGGCGGCCAGCAGCTCCTGCACATCCTGCCAGCGCTTGGCGTGGCGGCTGCCGGGGGCGTTGCTGTGGGCCAGCTCGTCCACCAGGGCCAGGCGTGGCGGGTGGGCCAGCAGGCCGTCCAGGTCCATCTCGGTGAGCGGCACGCCCCGGTACTCCAGGCGCCGCTGGGGTTGTTGCGGCAGGCCGGCGAGCATCGCCTCGGTCTCGCTGCGGCCGTGGGTCTCCACCACGCCCACGCGCAGGTCGACGCCCTGGCGCCGTTGCGCCTGGGCGGCCTGGAGCATGGCGTAGGTCTTGCCCACGCCGGGCGCGGCACCGAGGAAGACTTTCAGGCGGCCACGCCCTTCAGGGGGCAGTTCGGCCAACAGCGCGTCCGCGCGGCCGGCATCACTCATTCGGGCATCTCGTTCAGTCTCAGGTTGAGGGCCAGGACGTTGACCACCGGCTCACCGATGGCCGGCCGTTCGGTGTAGCGCTCCACCAGGCGCTCCAACTGCTCGGGCGGCAGATGGCGGGCGGCGGCGATGCGCGGGATCTGGTAGCGCGCGGCGGCCGGCGGCAGGTGCGGGTCGAGGCCGCTGCCGGAGGTGGTCACCAGGGCCATCGGCACCGGGCCCTGGGCGTCGGCCAGCAGGCGGTTGGCGTCCTTGTTGATGCGCTCGGCCAGGGCCGGGTTGCTCGGCGCCAGGTTGCTGGCCCCGCTGGACACGGTGGCGTAGTCGCCGGCGGAGGGGCGCGGCTGGAACCATTGCGGGCCGTCCACGGGTTGGGCCAGCAGGCGGCTGCCGCGCACCTCGCCCTGGGCATCGCGCACCAGGCTGCCGTTGGCCTGCTCGGGGAAGGCCACCTGGGCAATGCCGGTCACGGTGAGGGGGTAGGCGACGCCGGTAATCAGGGTCATCAGGGCCAGGAGGCTCAGGGCGGGTCGAAGTTGCGAAAGCATATTCAGTTCCTCGATGGAAAGCGAAGGCGAACGGGGGCGGGTCCGCCGGCCCCCGATCTTCCCCAGGGGGGTGGGGAATGGCGTCAAACCAGGCCGATGACAGTCAGCAGCACGTCGATCACCTTGATACCGACGAAGGGCGCCACCAAACCGCCCAGGCCGTAGATCAGCAGGTTGCGGCGCAGCAGGCTGGCGGCGTCCGCGGCCTGGATGCGCACCCCGCGCAGAGCCAGGGGGATCAGCGCGATGATGATCAGCGCGTTGAACACGATGGCCGAGAGGATGGCGCTCTGCGGGCTGTGCAACTGCATCAGGTTGAGCACGCCCAGCTGCGGGTAGATGCCGGCAAACAGCGCGGGGAGGATGGCGAAGTACTTGGCCACGTCGTTGGCCACCGAGAAGGTGGTCAGCGCGCCACGGGTCACCAGCAGCTCCTTGCCCACCTGCACCACGTCCAGCAGCTTGGTCGGGTCGGAGTCCAGGTCCACCAGGTTGGCGGCCTCGCGGGCGGCCTGGGTGCCGTCGTTCATCGCCAGGCCCACGTCGGCCTGGGCCAGCGCCGGGGCGTCGTTGGCGCCGTCGCCGCACATGGCCACCAGCTTGCCTTCGCCCTGCTCGAAGCGGATGCGCGCCAGCTTCTTCTCCGGCGTGGCCTCGGCGATCACGTCGTCCACCCCGGCTTCGGCGGCAATGGCGGCGGCGGTCAGCGGGTTGTCGCCGGTCACCATCACGGTGCGGATGCCCATGCGGCGCAGCTCGGCGAAGCGGTCACGGATGCCGGGCTTGATCACGTCCTTGAGGTGGATGGCACCCAGCAGGCGGCCATCGGCAGCCACCAGCAGCGGCGTGCCGCCGCCCTGGGCGATGCGTTCGACCTCGCGGGCGAGCATCTCCGGCATGCCGTCGCGCTCCATGCCGACCCAGGCCAGCACCGCGTCCACGGCGCCCTTGCGGTAGCTGTGACCGTTCCAGTCGGCGCCGGAGAGGCGCGTCTCGGCGCTGAAGGCGATGGCGGTGACGGCCTCGCGGGCCGGCTCCTCCAGGGTGTTGAGCGCGCGCAGGTACTCGACGATGGACTTGCCTTCCGGCGTATCGTCGGCCAGGGAGGCCAGCAGCGCCGCGTCGGCCAGTTCCTTGCCGCTGACACCGGGGGCCTTGACCATCGCGCTGCAGCGGCGGTTGCCGAAGGTGATGGTGCCGGTCTTGTCCAGCAGCAGCACATGCACGTCCCCTGCCGCTTCCACGGCACGGCCGGACTTGGCGATGACGTTCAGGCGCACCAGGCGGTCCATGCCGGCGATGCCGATGGCCGAAAGCAGGCCGCCGATGGTAGTGGGGATGAGCGTCACCAGCAGCGCCACCAGGTACACCAGCGGCAGGTCACCACCGGCGAAGCGGGCGAAGGGCTGCAGGGTGGCCACCACCAGCAGGAAGATCAGCGTCAGGCCGATGAGCAGGATGTCCAGCGCCACTTCGTTCGGCGTCTTCTGCCGGCGCGCGCCTTCCACCAGGGCGATCATGCGGTCCAGGGTCGACTCGCCAGGGTTGGCGGTGATCTTCACCAGCAGCCAGTCCGACACCACGCGGGTGTTGCCGGTGACGGCCGAGCGGTCGCCGCCGGACTCGCGGATCACCGGAGCGGATTCACCGGTGATGGCGGCCTCGTTGACCGCCGCGATGCCTTGGATGACCTCGCCGTCACCGGGGATCAGCTCACCCGCCTCGACGCGGACGATATCGCCCCGGCGCAGGCTGCTGGCCGGCACCGTCTCGAAGGCACCGGAGGCCGTGCGGCGACGGGCACCGAGGCCCTGGCTGCCGGCCTTGAGGCTGTCGGCGCGGGCCTTGCCACGGCCTTCGGCCAGGGCCTCGGCGAAGTTGGCGAAGAGCACGGTGAACCACAGCCACAGCGCGAGCTGCAGCGCCAGGCCGAGGGACACCGCGGGGTTGGGGATGAAGCAGAGCACGGTGGTCAGCACCGCCGTCAGCTCCACCACCAGCATCACCGGCGAGCGCTTAAGCTGGCGCGGGTCGAGCTTGACGAAGGCCTGCACCAGCGCCGGCTTCCACAGCGCGGCGACGGTGGTGGCGGAGGGTTGCTTGGCGCCGGCCTTGGGCGCCTTCAGAGGGGCGTTCATCATGGTTCTCCGTTAGAAGCCCTGGAGCTGCGCGAGGTGTTCGGCGACGGGCCCGAGGGCCAATGCCGGGAGGAAGGTCAGGCCGCCCACCAGCAGGATGGTCAGGGTCAGCAAAGTGACGAACAGCGGGCCGTGGGTAGGGAAGCTGTCGGCGCCGACCGGCGCGCGCTTCTTCGCCGCCAGGCTGCCGGCGATGGCCAGCACCGGGAGGATGTAGCCGAAGCGTCCGAGCAGCATGGCCAGGCCGATCATCACGTTGTGGAACACCGTGTTGGCCCCAAGCCCGGCGAATGCCGACCCGTTGTTGGCGGTGCCCGAGGTGTAGGCGTACAGCGCCTGGCTGAAGCCATGGGCGCCCGGGTTGGTGATGGACGCCGCCGGGCCCGGCAGGCTCACCGCCAGGGCGCAGAACACCAGCACGCCCACCGGCATCACCAGCAGCGTGGCCACCAGCAGGCGCACCTCGCGGGCCTCCAGCTTCTTGCCCAGGTATTCGGGGGTGCGGCCGATCATCAGGCCGGCGAGGAACACCGCGATCAGCACGAACAGCAGCATGCCGTAGAGGCCCGCGCCGACGCCGCCGAAGATCACCTCGCCGAGCATCATGTTGAACATCGGCACCATGCCGCCGAGGGCGCTGAAGCTGTCGTGCATGGCGTTCACCGAGCCGTTGGACGCGGCCGTGGTGGTCACCGCCCAGAGTGCCGATGCGGCGGTGCCGAAGCGCGCCTCCTTGCCCTCCAGCGAACCCACCTGCTCGATGGGCAGCGCGGCCAGGGCCGGGTTGGGGCGGAACTCCGCCCACAGGGTGACGCTGAGGCCGACGGCGAACAGCACCAGCATGCAGGCCAGCAGCGCGCGGCTCTGGCGCAGGTCCTTCACGTAGTGGCCGAAGCTGAACACCAGCGCGGCGGGGATCAGGATGATCGACGCCACCTCGAACAGGTTGCTCCAGGCGCTGGGGTTCTCGAACGGGTGGCTGGAGTTAACGCCGAAGAAGCCACCGCCGTTGGTGCCGAGCTGCTTGATGGCGATCTGGCTGGCCGCCGGGCCGAGGGGGATGACCTGGTCGGTGCCGCCCAGGGTCTTGGCGCTGACATAGTCGGCGAAGGTCTGCGGCACGCCCTGCCACACCAGGAACACCGCCAGCAGCAGTGCCAGCGGCAGCAGCGCGTAGAGCGTGCCCCGGGTCAGGTCGACCCAGAAGTTGCCCAGGTCCCGCGTGCTGCGCCGGGCGATGCCACGGGCCAGGGCCACCAGCACGCACAGGCCCACCGAGGCGCTGACGAAGTTCTGCACCCCCAGGCCGACCATCTGGCTGAAATAGCTCAGGCTCGCCTCACCGCTGTAGGCCTGCCAGTTGGTGTTGGTGATGAAGCTGGCGGCGGTGTTGAACGCCAGGCTCCATTCCAGCCCCGGCAGATGCTGCGGGTTCAGCGGCAACAGGTGCTGCTGGGTGAGGATGGCGAACAGCAGCACCAGCCCGGCGGCGTTGAATGCCAACAGCGCCAGGGTGTAGGTCTTCCAGTCGTACTCGCGCTGCGGGTCGACGCCGGCGATGCGGTAGCACAGGCGCTCCACCGGAGCGAACAGCGGGGTCAGGAAGGTGCGCTCACCCTCCATGGCGCGGTAGATGTAGCGCCCGATGAAGGGCGCCGGCACCAGCACCAGGAGGAAGAAGGCCAGGATCAGGCCGTAGTCCTGTACGTCCATGGCGCCCCCTAGCCACGCTCGGCGCGCAGCAGCGCGACCAGCAGGTAGATGAAAAGCCCCGTGGCCATGGCCAGGGACAACCCGTCGAGAATGCTCATGTGTAGTGCTCCGTGATGCGGACGGCGCCGCTTTGGGCGAATTCTCGACAAGGGGGGCGTAAAGGAACGAGCCACGGAAGGGCCTGGCGGCATAAAGATCGCGTAAAGAAGTGGGTCAAGTACCCGTCTGCCGGACTCCCAGCGCCTGGGCAGCACGCCGCGCTGACGCGAAGCGAGGAAGGCTCGGGCAGGGACAGTGCCCTTCAGGCGGGCGAGCCATGGGAGTCGGCAGAACGCGTCGGAAGCGGAGCGCTCCACCCGAAGTCCTGCGCCCCCGACCGTCCACCGCCTACCCCCTCCCACGCCCGCTGCCGAGTGCCAAAACGCCCCCGGCATGATCCATCCCGGCAGCGCGGAAACACCCTGCCGAACCACCCGGTTCGGACCCGTCCGAAAATGCCCCGGCTTCTTTTACAGCGGCCCGAGGCCATGCCTACCATCAGCTCGCCGGCAACCAACCCTCCCACTGAACGATCACCAGCCACAGGCTGGCGAGCCCGCGCGCCTTCGGGCGGTGCAGGCTCAGGAGTGCTTTATGCCGAGCTTCAAGATCAACCCCATCTGCCGAGGCATCTGCCTCTGGGCAGCCTCACTGGGCACCCTGGCGGCCCTGCCGGTGGCAACGGCCACTGCGGCCGATCCCGTCACCGCCCACCACGCCAGCGCCACGCGGGAAGTCACCCTCACTGGTCAGTTCATCGACCTGCAGGCCCTCAAGCCAGGCACGGCGCGCAGCGGTGTCGCCGCCCTGGGCACCGAGCAGTTGCGCCAGGAGGCAGGGCTGAGCCTGCTACGCACCAGCGTCGAACCCAGCGAGAGCCAGCCCGGGCTCAACGTGTACGTCGGCCAGACCCTGGGGGCGGCTCGCAGCCTCTCGGGCCCTGGTGAGTTCTTCCTCGCGGCGCGGGACGACGGCAGCTTCGTCGCCCTGCTGCCCGAGGCCAACGTCATCATCCGTGGCTCGGCCGATGGCGAGCAGGTGCTGACCCGCTTCGACGGCGCCCATGCCTTCAACCCGAATCAGGTCGACTACGTCGAACAGGTGCTCGAAGAAGTCCCCGGCATCCTCGAGGAGCGCGGCAAGCGCAGCCTGCTGGTGGACCGCAACCCGACCGGGGAGATCGTCATCGACCTGCTGGCCGGCTTCTCCAGCGAGGCCGCCAAATTCATCGGCGACCACGAGGCCTTCGCCCTGACGCTGGTGGCCTCCGTCAACCGCAACCTCAAGCAGTCCCAGGTCGAGGGTGTGCGCCTGCGCCTGGTCGGCACCCAGGTGGTACCGGGGGACTACCCCATCACCACCGGCAGCCTGGCCCAGGTATCCACCCTGTTCCGCGACGGCATGCGCCAGTACAGCCCCGACCTGGTGGCCGGCTTCGTCAAGGGCACCCCGGGCGTCGACACCGCCGTGGGCTGGGCCTACGTTGGCGGGCGCTACTCGATCAACTACATCAACTCCCCCACCGTGTTCCGCCACGAGGTGGCCCACAACGCCGGCGGCAGCCACTGCCCGGACGGCAAGAGTCACCGCTTCGGCTACAACAACGGCCGGGTCGGCACCATCCTCTGCGGCAACCAGGTGCCCTTTTACTCCAACCCGGACCTGCGCGACGTGCAGGGCATCCCCCTCGGTGACGCCAGAACGGCCAACATGGCCAGGGTCTGGCGCGAGAACGCGGCACGCATGTCAGCCTACAGCCCGGCGGTGATCCCGCTGGCCGAAGAGATCAAGCACGAGGTGCTGAACGAGCGGGTCAACCTGGCCAAGGGCCAATGGCGCAACTTCGTCATCGACGTGCCCGAAGGCACCCGGCGCCTGGTGGTCGGTACCGCACAAGGCGAGGGCTACGACAGGACCAGCGGCCGTTCCCAACTGCTCCTGCGCCGCGGGGCCCAGCCCAGCGCAACGGCGTTCGACGCCCGCTCCGGGGAAAATCACCTGCCCTTCCTGGCACTGGACAACCCCACTCCGGGCCGCTGGCACCTGGCCGTCCGTGCGGAAACCAACCGCCCGGTGGAAGACCTCTACCTGGACGGCGCCCTCTACGCCGCCACCCAGGACACCGCCCAGGCGCGCTACCTGAAGCTGGTGGCCGAGTCCTCCATCGACGGCAAGGAGCGCGCCAGCGCCGCCGAGCTGCACCTGGCGGACGCCCAGGGCCGGCTGCTGCCCCGTGACGGCTGGCGGGTGCACGCCGTCAGCAGTGCCGTCCCTGCCTCTGCAAGCGGCGCGCACGCCATCGACGGCAACACCGGCTCCTACTGGACCACCGTGCCCGGTGACCGCTACCCCCACCACATGGTCATCGATCTGGGTGGCACACAGCGCTTCTCCAGCCTCAACTACCTGCCCCAGCAGGTGCGCGACATGGAGGGCAACATCAAGGGCTACCGCATCTACGGCAGCGACAATCCCAACGGCAACTGGACACTGCTCGGCCAGGGCGAATTCAGCGCCAGCAACGAGGCACAGGCCGCCCCGCTGAAACCGGAGGACGGCGGCAAGCCGCCGGTGGTAGTGGTCCAGGGCCCGGCCGTGGCCGAAGCCGGCCAGCAGGTGCAACTGGATGCCTCCGGCTCCAGCGATCCCCAGGGCAGCGCGCTGAGCTACAACTGGTCCGTGGCCCCGGCGCTGGACTTCGACATCGACGGCCCGCGTCTGACCTTCAAGGCACCGGAGCACAGCAGCGACACCCGCTACCGCTTCAGCGTGACGGTCAGCAACGGCAAGCAGACCACCACCCGCGTGCATGAGCTGCTGGTCAAGGCCGCCAGCGGCGCCGGCGCCACCTGCGAAGCCACCTGGCAACCCGGCACCGAGTACCTGCAGGGCCACAAGGCCCAGTGGAAAGGCCGCCTGTACGAAGCCCGCTGGTGGACGCGCAACAACGAGCCCGGCACCCCCGCCTCCACCGGGGCGGACGGCAGCGGCAAGGTCTGGCGTGACCTGGGACCCTGCGAGGCCAACGGTACGCCCGAGCAGCCGCCGGTGATCCTGCCGCCGGTACCCACCATCAGCGGGCCGGCGGATGCCAAGGCCGGTGACCGCGTGCAGCTCAGCGCCGCCGGGTCGACAGACCCGAACGGACTGAACCTCAGCTACCGCTGGAGCGTGAGCCCCGCCCTCGCCTTCCAGAGCGACGGCGCCGGCCTCAGCTTCACCGCACCGCGCCTGGACAAGGACGCCGACTACACCTTCACCCTCACCCTGGGCAACGGCCACCACGAAGTGACCCGCACCCACAAGGTCCGGGTGAAGGCCGAGGCCGGCCAGCAACCAGGTACCTGCGCCAAGCCCTGGAGCACGTCGGGCACCTACGTAGCGGGCAACACGGTCACCCACAAGGGTCGCACCTACACCGCCCGTTGGTGGACCAAGGGCAACGAGCCCGGCAACCCGGCCTTCACCGGTGCCGACAACACCGGCAAGGTCTGGCGTGACGAGGGCGCCTGCCGGTAAAACCCAACCCCGCCAAACGAAAGAGGCCGCCCACCGGGCGGCCTCCTTCTTTACGCAGCAGCGGGTTACTGCTGCAGTTCCTGCTCGGTGAACAGACCGTCGAAGAGCATGGTGGACAGGTAGCGCTCACCCGAATCGGGGAGGATCACCACCAGCGTCTTGCCCTGCATCTCCGGCTTCTCGGCCAGGCGCACGGCCGCGGCCATCGCCGCCCCGCAGGAGATGCCGCAGAGGATGCCTTCCTCACGCATCAGGCGCTGGGCCATGGCCTTGGCCTCCTCGTCGCTGACCTGCTCGACGCGGTCGACGATGGACAGGTCCAGGTTCTTCGGCACGAAGCCGGCACCGATGCCCTGGATCTTGTGCGGGCTGGGCTTCACTTCGTCACCGGCCAGTGTCTGGCTGATCACCGGCGAGGTCACCGGCTCCACCGCCACCGAGAGGATCGGCTTGCCGCGCTGCTGCTTGATGTAGCGGGAAATGCCGGTGATGGTGCCGCCGGTGCCGACGCCGGCCACCAGCACGTCGATGGCGCCGTCGGTGTCGTTCCAGATCTCCGGGCCGGTGGTCTTCTCATGGATGGCCGGGTTGGCCGGGTTCTCGAACTGTTGCAGCAGCAGGTACTGCTCGGGGTTGCCGGCGGCGATCTCGGCCGCCTTCTCGATGGCGCCCTTCATGCCCTTGGCCGGCTCGGTGAGCACCAGCTCGGCACCCAGGGCCTTGAGCACCTTGCGCCGCTCCAGGCTCATGGAGGCCGGCATGGTGAGGATCAGCTTGTAACCCCGCGCCGCCGCGACGAAGGCCAGACCGATGCCGGTGTTGCCCGAGGTGGGCTCCACCAGAGTCATGCCCGGGCGCAGGCGGCCGCTCTCTTCCGCGTCCCAGATCATGCTGGCGCCGATGCGGCACTTCACCGAATAGGCCGGGTTGCGCCCCTCGATCTTGGCGAGGATGGTCACGCCCTTGGGGCCCAGGCGGTTGATCATCACCAGCGGCGTGTTGCCGATGGCCTTGGAGTTGTCTGCGTAGATGCGGCTCATGAACCGGTCCTCGAAGGTGGCGGGTCGATGGGAGAAAGTGATCCAGCCTATGCCCAGGTGCCTCGGCCGTCCAGCCGAACCGAATGGCGCAACCAGCTCGACAAACTGCTGCCCGTCACCCTCAACGAACTGCGGGTGCTGGATGGCCGCTTCGACTTCCGCCGGGGCCAGGGCGATCTGGTGATCGAAGCCCGCGCCGACAACGCCCGGCTCAGCGGCTGCATCGAGCCACTGCTGCACGATGTGGACGTGTTCGATTGGCGCCAGGACGTGGAGAACGAGGACAAGGGCGTGCTCCGCGCCCTCTGGGAAGCCCTCGTCAGCGGCGGCGAGACCCTGCTGAAGAACCAGCGCCGCGACCAGTTCGCCACCCGCGTGGAGCTCAGCGGCAACGTGCACCAGCAGGACGTCAGCGCCTTCCAGGCGTTCATCGCCATCCTGCGCAACGCCTTCGTCGAAGCCTTCACCCCGCGCTCCGAACGTGCCCCGTCCGAGCGCGATGACGCCGCACGACCCACCGGAGGACAGGGCGCCGCCGCCACGACGAACTAGGCTTCAAGAGCGTGACCGCCCATTCAGTGACTGAATGCCCCGTCTGCGTTCACAGTGCGCCGGGGCTCACGCTATAGTCGGCGCCTCCACCTGATACCGCGCGCCCGGCACTGCCGGTCGTTACCGTTCGAGGATTACCTGATGAAGTTCGAAGGCACCCAGTCCTACGTCGCCACTGACGACCTCAAGCTCGCCGTCAACGCAGCGATCACCCTGCAACGCCCGCTGCTGGTCAAGGGCGAACCGGGCACCGGCAAGACCATGCTCGCCGAGCAGTTGGCCGAAGCCTTCGGCGCCAAGCTGATCACCTGGCACATCAAGTCCACCACCAAGGCGCACCAGGGCCTGTACGAGTACGACGCGGTGAGCCGCCTGCGCGACTCCCAGCTCAACTCCGACAAGGTCCACGACGTCCGCAACTACATCAAGAAAGGCAAGCTCTGGGAGGCCTTCGAGGCCGACGAGCGCGTGATCCTGCTGATCGACGAGATCGACAAGGCCGACATCGAGTTCCCCAACGACCTGCTGCAGGAACTCGACAAGATGGAGTTCTACGTCTACGAGACGAACGAGACCATCAAGGCCAAGCAGCGCCCGATCATCATCATCACCTCCAACAACGAGAAAGAACTGCCGGACGCCTTCCTGCGCCGCTGCTTCTTCCACTACATCGCCTTCCCCGACCGCGAGACGCTGAAGAAGATCGTCGACGTCCACTACCCCAACATCAGCGGCGAGCTGGTGGCCGAGGCGCTGGACGTGTTCTTCGACGTGCGCAAGGTCCCGGGCCTGAAGAAGAAGCCCTCCACCAGCGAACTGGTGGACTGGCTGAAGCTGCTGATGGCCGACAACATCGGCGAGGCCGTGCTGCGCGAGCGTGACCCGTCCAAGGCCATCCCACCGCTGGCCGGCGCCCTGGTGAAGAACGAGCAGGACGTGATGCTGCTCGAACGCCTGGCCTTCATGGCGCGCCGCGCCAGCCGCTGAGGCTGCGATGGATCTGGAGCGGATCAGGCGCAAACGCCAGAAGAACGTTCAGGAGCAGGCCCTGCTCCGGCGTGAGGGGCTGCGACTGACCGCCGAGTACTACCGCAACCAGCCAGACAAGGTGCCCCGCGTGCTGTTGCAACACCCGCAGGCACAGGGGATCGACTGGAGCCGCGCCATCGTGGTCGACCTGCATATCGAGCAATACGGTGGTCATGGACTCAGCGGCCTGCTGCTGACCCAGGACTGCCGGTTCATCGAATTCGACCTCGATACCAACGAGGACTGCTCCAAGCTGGATGCCGAGGGCCGCAACCATTGGCATGACATGACCGAGCAGACCTCAACGTCCCGCCACCACCGCGGAACGGGTGTCAGCGACGGTGCCTGGGCCCTGGAAATCCAACGTCAGCTCAACGGAGAGGCCAGCGACGATGCATAACGGCAGTTGCCTGTGCGGCGCGGTGAAGTACCAGATCGACGCGCCCATCGAATCCGCCACCCATTGCCATTGCGGCCAGTGCCGCAAGGGCCACGGCGCGGCCTTCGCCAGCTACGGCAACGTGCGGCGCGAGCACTTCCGCTTCACCGCAGGGCAGGACCAGGTGGCCGCGTTCCACTCCTCCCCCCACGTGACCCGGACCTTCTGCCGCCAGTGCGGCAGCAACCTGCAATGGTTCGCCGACCACCCGCACCCCAAGTGGGTCTCGGTGGCCCTGGGCACCCTGGACTCGCCCCTGGGTAACGTCCCGCAGAAGCACATCTACACAGAATCCAAGGCCGACTGGTACGCCATCGCCGACGGCCTGCCCCAGGAATCCCGTTCCTGAGGCCCCACCGCTAGCAAGAGGGTGCAGCCATGCTGCTCAACCTGTTCAACGAAATGCGCGCCGCCAAGGTGCCGGTCTCGGTCCGCGAACTGCTGGACCTGATCAACGCGCTCAAGCACAACGTCGTCTTCGCCGACATGGATGAGTTCTACTACCTCGCCCGCACCGTGCTGGTGAAGGACGAACGCCACTTCGACAAGTTCGACCGCGCCTTCTCCGCCTACTTCAAGGGCCTGGAGAACCTCAACGAGCACATCGAGGCGCTGATCCCCGAAGAGTGGCTGCGCAAGGAATTCGAGCGCCTGCTCACCGACGAAGAGCGCGCGCAGATCCAGTCCCTCGGCGGGCTGGACAAGCTCATCGAAGAATTCAAGAAGCGCCTGGAAGAACAGAAGGAACGCCACGCCGGCGGCAACAAGTGGATCGGCACCGGCGGCACCAGCCCCTTCGGCTCCGGCGGCTTCAACCCCGATGGCATCCGCGTCGGCGACGCCGGCAAGCGCCAGGGCAAGGCCGCCAAGGTCTGGGACCAGCGCGAGTACAAGAACCTCGACGACCAGGTGGAACTGGGCACCCGCAACATCAAGGTCGCCCTGCGCCGCCTTCGCAAGTTCGCCCGCGAAGGCGCAGCGGAAGAGCTGGACCTGGACGGCACCATCGACCACACCGCCCGCGATGCCGGCCTGCTCAACATCCAGATGCGCCCCGAACGGCGCAACACCGTGAAGCTCCTGCTGCTGCTGGACATCGGCGGCTCCATGGACGCCCACGTGAAGGTCTGCGAAGAGCTGTTCTCCGCCTGCAAGACCGAGTTCAAGCACCTGGAGTACTTCTACTTCCACAACTTCGTCTACGAGTCGGTGTGGAAGAACAACCTGCGCCGCACCTCCGAACGCACCTCCACCCAGGACCTGCTGCACAAGTACGGCGCCGACTACAAGGTGGTGTTCGTCGGCGACGCCGCCATGGCCCCCTACGAGATCACCCAAGCCGGCGGCAGCGTCGAGCACTGGAACGAAGAGCCGGGCTACGTGTGGATGAAGCGCTTCATGGAGAAGTACAAGAAGCTCATCTGGATCAACCCCTACCCCAAGGACACCTGGAACTACACCGCCTCCACCGGGCTGGTGCGGGAGCTGATCAACGACCAGATGTTCCCCCTCACCCTGCAGGGGCTGGAGGAAGGGATGCGGTTTCTCTCCAAGTGAAAAAGAATGGTTCATCGCGTCTTTCCGGGGAAGGCAGCCTTGATTTTCAGGAAGAAATACGCCGAGTCCCGGAAACCGTAGGCCATGCGCTTGATGACCTTGATGCGGTTGTTCACCCCCTCCAGGACACTGGTGTTCATGTGGAAA
>NZ_LXJQ01000076.1:0-21778 GCF_001728925.1 Pseudomonas sp. 1D4 | reverse complement strand
GTGCGCTACCGCCTCTATAGCCGTGACAACGTCAGCGCACCCGACATCGCCCGGGTCACGGTGTTCGCCAGCCTGGCGCTGGGCTCGGCCCTGCCGCCGCTGGCAGCCGTTGCCGCACTCAGCAACCTGGACGCGGCCTCCCAGGCGCTGCGCTTGTCGCCCTCGATGGTGGCGCTGACCGCCAGTTCCGTGCTTGGCCTCACCCTGCTGGCGGTGCTCTGGTTTTCGCGCCTGCGCGAACCCGAGGCCCCGGTCCCCGGCTGCATCAGCGTGCGCCTGATGGGCCGTGGAGTGCGCCTGCCCGGCCTGGGTCTGTCGGGCCTGCAGTTGCTGATCACCCTGGTGGACGTCTGTGCGGCAGCCAGCGTGCTCTACCTGCTGCTGCCGGAGGCACCGCCCCTCGGCGCCTTCATGCTGGTGTACCTGCTGGCCCTGGCGGCCGGCGTGCTCAGCCATGTACCCGGCGGCGTCGGCGTGTTCGAAGCGGTGCTGTTGGCCGCCTTCGCCGGCCAGCTCGGTGCCGCCCCGCTGGCCGCAGCGCTGCTGCTCTATCGCCTGATCTACGTCGGGCTCCCGCTGGTGGTTGCCTGCATGCTGCTGTTGGTGAACGAAGCCCAGCGTTTCATCCCGGCTGGCCGCCAGGCCATGCGCAGCGCCTCGGGGCTGGCGGCGCCGGTGCTGTCGCTGATGGTGTTCCTCTCCGGTGTGGTGCTGCTGTTCTCCGGCGCCACCCCGGCCATCGACACCCGCCTGGACGACCTCAGTTTCCTTATCCCCCATCGCCTGATCGACGCCTCGCACCTGGCCGCCAGCCTGGTGGGCGTGCTCTGCCTGCTGCTCGCCCATGGCCTGCGCCGGCGCCTGTCGGCGGCCTGGGCGCTGACCCTGGTGCTGCTGGTGACCGGCGCGGTGTTGTCGCTGCTCAAGGGCGTGGACTGGGAAGAAGCCTCCCTGCTGCTGCTGACTGCTGCGCTGCTGGCGATGTTCCGCAACGCCTTCTACCGCCCCAGCCGCCTGCTGGAAATGCCGTTCTCCCCGGTCAACCTCGGTGCCGCCGCCTGCGTGCTGGCCGCGTCGGTCTGGCTGATGTTCTTCGCCTACCAGGACGTGCCCTACAGCCAGGAGCTGTTCTGGCAGTTCGCCGTGGACGCCGATGCGCCGCGCACGCTGCGCGCCGCCCTGGCCAGCGGCCTGCTGCTGGCCGGCCTGGGCCTGGTGTGGCTGCTGCGTCCGGTACCGCTGGTGATCCATGAGCCCACCGAAGAGGAACTGCTGAAGGCCGCGCGCATCGTCCGCGGTTCCGCCCAGCCCGATGGTGGCCTGGTGCTGACCGGCGACAAGGCCCTGCTGTTCCACCCCGAGGAGGATGCCTTCCTGATGTTCGCCCGCCGTGGCCGCAGCCTGGTGGCGCTGTTCGACCCCATCGGCAAGGCCAACCACCGCGCCGAGCTGATCTGGCAGTTCCGCGACCTGTGCGACGTGCACCATGCACGCCCGGTGTTCTACCAGGTGCGCGCGGAGAACCTGCCTTACTACATGGACATCGGCCTCAGCGCCCTGAAGCTCGGCGAGGAGGCCCGCGTGGACCTGCGCCGCTTCGACCTGGACGCCAAGAACAAGGCCATGAAAGACCTGCGCTACACCCTCAGCCGGGGCCAGCGCGACGGCCTGACACTGGCCTTCCACGACGCGGGCGAAGCGCCCCTCGAAGCGCTGCGGGAAATCTCCGATGCCTGGATGCTGGGCAAGAACGTGCGCGAGAAAGGCTTCTCCCTGGGCCGCTTCGACCCGGAGTACCTGAAGCACTTCCGCATCGCCGTGGTGTCCTTCGAAGGCCGCCCCATGGCCTTCGCCAATCTGCTGGAGACCGACGGCCAGGAACTGGCCAGCCTTGACCTGATGCGGGTCCACCCGGAGGCGCCGAAGCTGACCATGGAATTCCTCATGCTCAACCTGCTGCTGCACTTCAAGGAACAGGGCGTGGAGCGCTTCAGCCTCGGCATGGTGCCGCTGGCGGGCCTGCAACCTCGTCGCGGCGCGCCGCTGACCCAGCGCCTGGGCGCCCTGGTGTTCCGCCGTGGCGAACAGTTCTACAACTTCCAGGGGCTGCGCCGCTTCAAGGACAAGTTCCAGCCGGACTGGGAGCCTCGCTACATGGCGGTGCCGCCGGGCCTGGACCCGCTGGTGGCACTGGCCGATACCGCAGCCCTGATCGCGGGCGGCTTCACTGGACTGGTCAAACGCTGAGGCACCCATGCTCAAACGCCACTGGCACCGCCTGCTGATCATCTTCCTCGTACTCGTGGTGGGCACCGCCCTGCTGCTGTGGGGCCGCCCTGCACCGCAAGCCCGGGTGGAACAACGCACCCTGGCCGACGGCAGCCGCGCCACCATCGCCCTGCCCCCGGGCGAAACCCGGGCCCGGGTACTGCTGGTGGTGGACGCCCAGCAGCACCTTAACGACGCCCAGTTGCTGGCCCTGGCCCAGGATGGCGGTGCCCGCGTGGTTCAGTTGCAACTGCCTGCCGACAACTGCGACGCCCAGCAACACCTGCTCGGCCTGACCCGCACCGTGCTGGAGGGCGAGCCGACCCTGGTGGCCGGCATCGGCCCGGGCGCCGCCTTTGCCTGGCGCTGGTTGGCCGGCCAGCGCAACGATCAGGCCCGCGCCCTGTCCATCGACTTCAGCCTCGACCAGCCCGATTGCAGTGCCCCACTGCCCAAGGCAGCGTCCCACGGTCACTGGACCATCGCCTGGAACGACAATCCGGACGACCCCAGCGCTGCCTTCGCCCGTGACCAGGCCAACGCCGATACCGGCATCAGCGACTACGGCACCAGCCTGCCCGAGCTGCTCAACGAGCGCCTGCGCAGCCTGCTGGAGGGCGGTGGCAGCCAGATGCCGGTGGTGGAAGTGCCGGCTGACCATCCCTCCGACACCGTCACCCTGTTCTATTCCGGCGACGGCGGCTGGCGCGACCTGGACCGCGCCGTGGCCGATGAAATGGCCAAGCTCGATCACTCCGTGGTCGGTATCGATGCGCTGCGCTATTTCTGGCAGCACAAGAGCCCCGAGCAGGGTGCAGCCGACCTCAGCCGTCTGATGAAGCGCTACCGCGAGCAATGGGGCGCCAAGCGCTTCGTGCTCGCCGGTTACTCCTTCGGTGCCGACGTGTTGCCGGCCTTCTACAACCGCCTGCCCAAGGCCGACCAGCAACAGGTGGATGCCATCCTGCTGCTGGCCCTGGCCCGCAGCGGCAGCTTCGAGATCGAGGTACAGGGCTGGCTGGGCAAGGCCGGCCAGGAAGCGGCCACCGGCCCGGAACTGGCCAAGCTGCCGCCGGAGAAGGTGCTCTGCGTCTACGGCAAGGAGGAAGCCAAGGACAGCGGCTGCACCCAGCCCGACGCCATCGGCGAGGTGCTGGCCCTGCCTGGCGGCCACCACTACGACGAGAACTACCCGGCCCTGGCCGAACGCCTGGTCAAGGCCATCGCCAAGCGCCAGGCCAAGCCCTGACCCCCTCCGCCGCCCCGCTCAGGGGCGGCAAATCCCCCGATCGTTGACCTGCTTCATTTTCGCTTAAGACCCAGCCGCTAAGCTGGGGACAAGCCCGCCACCACGATGCGGGACAACAAGGAGCCGTGATGACCACCCAGACCTCCCGCTACGGGAAACTTTCCATCGCCCTGCACTGGCTGATGCTGCTGCTGATCGCCGCCGTCTACGCCACCATCGAACTGAAGGGCAACTTCCCCAAAGGCAGCGAGACCCGCGAACTGCTCAAGCAATGGCACTTCATGTTGGGCCTTTCGGTGTTTGCCCTGGTATTCGTGCGCATCGCTGCGCGCGTCCTCTCCCCCACGCCGCCGATCACCCCCAATCCGCCGGCCTGGCAGAACGCCCTGGCCAAGCTGGTGCACCTGGCGCTCTACGGCCTGATGCTGGGCCTGCCGTTCGCCGGCTGGCTGATCCTCAGCGCCGCCGGCAAGCCGATCCCCTTCTTCGGCCTGGAGCTGCCGCCGCTGATCGACAAGAACCCCGACCTCGCCGGGCAGATCAAGGAACTGCACGAGACCGTGGCCGTGCTCGGTTACTGGCTGATCGGCCTGCACGCGGTGGCCGCGCTGTTCCACCACTTCATCAGCAAGGACGACACCGTGCGGCGCATGCTGCCCGGCCGCGGCTGATCGTCACCCCATGAATAAGCCCGGGCCATGCCCGGGCTTATTCGTTGTGGCGAGCCTCGCCTCCGGCTAGATCTCCACCTGGGTACCCAGCTCGATCACCCGGTTCAGCGGCAGGTTGAAGTAACGCAGGTTGCCGTTGGCATTCTTCAGCAGAAAGGCGAACAGCGCCTCACGCCATCGCGCCATGCCGATCAGCTTGGAGGGGATCACCGTCTCGCGGCTGAGGAAATAGGTGGTGCGCATCGGGCTGAAGTCCAGGTCGTTGAGGTGGCACAGCTTGAGCGCCTGGGGAATGTCCGGGTCCTCGATGAAGCCGAAGTGCAGCACCACCCGGAAGAAACCCTCGCCATAGGCGTCCACCTCGAAGCGTCGCTCCGGCGCCACGCGCGGGCTGTCTTCGTTGACCACGGTGAGCAGCACCACCTGCTCATGCAGCACCTGGTTGTGCAGCAGGTTGTGCAGCAGCGCGTGGGGCACCGCATCGGAGCGGGCAGTGAGGAACACCGCCGTGCCCTGCACGCGATGCGGCGGCTGCGAACGGATGCTGGCGATGAACAGCGGCAACGGCAGCGCGTTCTCGTCGAGACGGTCCACCAGCAACTGGCGGCCACGCTTCCAGGTGGTCATCAGGATGAACAGGGCAATACCAGCGATCACCGGGAAGGCGCCCCCCTGGATGACCTTGGGCAGGTTGGCGGCGAAGAACAGGCTGTCCACCAGCAGCATCGCCAGGAAGAAGGGAATGACCATCCACAGCGGCCATTTCCACAGCAGCCAGATCACCACGCCCATCAGCAGGGTGGTCATCAGCATGGTGCCGGTCACTGCCACGCCATAAGCCGAGGCCAGCGCAGCCGAGGACTCGAAGCCCAGCACCAGCAGCACCACACCCACCATCAGCGCCCAGTTCACCGCAGCGATGTAGACCTGCCCCTGCTCGTGGCTGGAGGTGTGCTGGATGAACATGCGCGGCACGTAACCCAACTGGATAGCCTGGCGGGTCAGGGAGAAGGCGCCGGAGATCACCGCCTGGGACGCGATCACCGTGGCTGCTGTGGACAGCGCCACCATCGGCAGCAGGGCCCAGCCGGGCGCAGTCAGGTAGAAGGGGTTACGCGCGGCCTCCGGGTTGACCAGGATGGTCGCGCCCTGGCCGAAGTAGTTCAGCACCAGCGCCGGCAGCACCAGGGCGAACCAGGCGCGGGCGATGGGCTTGCGGCCGAAGTGGCCCATGTCGGCATAGAGCGCCTCGGCACCGGTCAGCGCGAGCACCGTGGCGCCGAGGATGGCCACTCCGATGCCCGGGTGGGAGATGAAGAAGTTCACCGCCCACGCCGGGTTCAGCGCCTTGAGCACCTCCGGCTGCTGGGAGACGCCGTAGATACCGAGTGCAGTCAGCGCCAGGAACCAGGCCACCATCACCGGCCCGAAGAGGATGCCGATGCGGGCGGTACCGTGCTTCTGGATCAGGAACAGGCCGACCAGCACCACCAGGGACAGCGGCACCACCCAGTGCTTGAGCCCGTCGAAGGCGATCTCCAGGCCCTCGATGGCGGAGAGTACCGAGATGGCTGGGGTGATCATGCTGTCGCCATAGAACAGCGCGGCGCCGATCAGGCCGGCCGCCACCACCATGGCCTGCAGACGACGACGCCCGGTGGCGGCGCGGCGGGCCAGCGCCGAAAGCGCCATGACCCCGCCCTCGCCTTCGTTGTCGGCCCGCAGGACGAAGATCACGTACTTGATCGAGACCACCCAGATCAGCGACCAGAAGATCAGCGACAGCACGCCGAGCACGCCATCGTGGTTGGCCTGCACGCCATAGCCGCCGATGAAGACTTCCTTGAGGGTGTAGAGCGGGCTGGTGCCGATGTCGCCGTAGCAAACCCCGACGGCGCCGACCATCAGGCCGACGGCAGAGCTCGAGTGGGGGTGCTGTTCCTGCTCAGCGGTGCCGGTGCTTGCATCGGACATGTAACAAAATCTCTCGGAAAAACTCGGCGCATCCTGCTCCCACCCCATTCGGGTTGCAAGAGCCGGTCATTTCCAGCCCCGCTGACTATAGGCCGTATTCCCTGGAACGCCCGCTGGCAGGGCCTGGGCATGCACCTGCGACGACTTGCCTCGGAGAGGCTGTTCAAGTGTGTAGGCCGCCGCTAGAATTGCGCACTTTTTGATCAGAGGCGCCCCCAAGGTGCCCTTCCGAGGTTAGCCCCCATGTCCACCGCAACACCCAAAGTCGGATTCATCTCCCTCGGCTGCCCCAAGGCGACCGTCGACTCCGAGCGCATCCTCACCCAATTGCGCATGGAGGGTTACGAGATCGTTCCGACCTACCAGGACGCCGACGTCGTGGTGGTCAACACCTGCGGGTTCATCGACAGCGCCAAGGCCGAGTCCCTGGACGCCATCGGCGAGGCGCTCTCGGAGAACGGCAAGGTGATCGTCACCGGCTGCATGGGCGTGGCCGAGGACAGCATCCGTGACGTGCACCCGAGCGTGCTGGCCGTGACCGGCCCGCAGCAGTACGAGCAGGTGGTCAACGCCGTGCACGAAGTGGTGCCGCCGAAGACCGAGCACAACCCGCTGATCGACCTGGTTCCGCCCCAAGGCATCAAGCTGACTCCGCGCCACTACGCCTACCTGAAGATTTCCGAAGGCTGCAACCACAGCTGCAGCTTCTGCATCATCCCCTCCATGCGCGGCAAGCTGGTCAGCCGCCCGGTGGGTGACGTGCTCTCCGAGGCCGAGCGCCTGGTGAAGGCCGGCGTGAAGGAACTGCTGGTGATCTCCCAGGACACCAGCGCCTACGGCGTCGACCTCAAGTACAAGCTGGACTTCTGGAACGGCCAGCCGGTGAAGACCCGCATGCTGGAGCTGTGCGAGGCGCTCTCGGCCATGGGCGTGTGGGTGCGCCTGCACTACGTGTACCCGTACCCGAACGTGGACGACGTGATCCCGCTGATGGCCGCCGGCAAGCTGCTGCCCTACCTGGACATCCCCTTCCAGCACGCCAGCCCGAACGTGCTCAAGGCCATGAAGCGCCCGGCCTTCGAGGACAAGACCCTGGCCCGCATCAAGAAGTGGCGCGAGATCTGCCCCGAGCTGACCATCCGCTCCACCTTCATCGTCGGCTTCCCCGGCGAGACCGAAGAAGACTTCCAGTACCTGCTGGACTGGCTGACCGAAGCCCAGCTGGACCGCGTCGGCTGCTTCCAGTACTCCCCGGTGGACGGCGCGCCGGCCAACGACCTGGGCCTGGAGCCAGTGCCGGACGACATCAAGCAGAACCGCTGGGACCGCTTCATGGCGCACCAGCAGGCCATCTCCGCTGCCCGCCTGCAGCGCAAGATCGGCCAGGAGATGGAGGTGCTGGTGGACGAGGTGGACCACGAGGGCGCCGTGGCCCGTTCCTGGGCCGATGCCCCGGAGATCGACGGCAGCGTGTTCATCGACAACCCCAACCTGAAGCCAGGCGACAAGGTCCGCGTGCGGGTGGTGGATGCAGACGAGTACGACCTGTGGGCCGAGTGCATCTGACCCCAGCGGTCGGCTGACGAACGCCGCGAGGCCCCCAGGGACTCGCGGCGTTTTCGTTTCCATGGGGCTGGAATGGCCAAGCATTCCCCGTCTCGATGATGGCTCTGTCACCGCCTGGCAGCAGCTCGGGTAAGGCCCGCCCACACTGACGAGGCTCACCCCGTGGAGAAGCACTTCAGCCTGCAAGGCCGCACCGGCGGCACCCGCTTAACTGCCCAGGGCGACGATGCCCTGGCGGCGGATGTCGCCATCATCCCCATGCAGCGTTGGAGCGGCGAAGAGGAGATGAGCGCCCTCGCCTGCATGACCGGCACCATCATCCCCATCGACGGCGGCTTCCAGCTCTGACCCCCAGGCCGAATGCTGCGCACCTGCGGGCGCCCACGGCTTGCACCTGGCGCAGGCCGGTCGTTGAAAAACCAGGGCGAGGCGAAACGCCCGAAAGAAAGACCGGTTCATGTGGGGTGCGTGAGCACCTCGAGTGCGCCTTCAACGCCCCAGCGGCGGCGTGGTCAGTGTTTCAACAACCTGCTAGGGTAGCCGCGCATTCTTGCCGGACCCTCACCATGCGCGCCCTTCTGCTGTGCCTCGCCCTGCTCCCTGCCCTGCCGGCCCTTGCCGCGCCGGCGCCGTTCTATGTCTGGCAGAGCACGCTGGATGGCCGCTTCACCTGTGCCCAGGTACAGCCCGGCGAGGGCTGGGTGCGCCACAGCGGCCCCTACCGCGACGCCGGGTGCCGGGTGCCCCAGGGCGCGCCGATCCGCAGCCGCTGAGTCACGCACCATGCAGCATCTGGTTTCCCCGGTCGGCATCCTGCGCTCCTGCTTCAAGGAAAAATTCGCCATCCCCCGCCAACCCCAGCTCGCCCCGGCCGCCCGCGGCGTGCTGGAGCTGCTGCCGCCCTTCGACGGCGGTGAGGCGGTGGCCGGCCTGGAGCAGGTGAGCCATGTGTGGCTGTTGTTCCTCTTCCATCAGGCGCTGGAGGACACGCCGCGCCTGAAGGTGCGCCCGCCCCGCCTGGGCGGCAACCAGACCCTGGGGGTCTTCGCCAGCCGCGCGACGCACCGCCCCAACGGCATCGGCCAGTCGGTGGTGAAGCTGGACAAGGTGGAGGCCGGCCGGCTCTGGCTGTCGGGCATCGACCTGCTGGACGGCACGCCAGTGCTCGACATCAAGCCCTACGTGCCCTACGCCGACTGCCAACTGGACGCACGCAACGGCATCGCTGCGGCCCCGCCGGAACTGATCCCGGTGGACTGGTCGCCCGAAGCCCTGGCCCAGGCCAGGCTCGAAAGCGAGCGCCTGGGCGAGCCATTGGTGGCGCTGGTGGAACAGTGCCTGGCCCAGGACCCCCGCCCGGCCTACCAGAAGCCCCAGCCGGAACGCCGCTACGGCGCGCGCCTGTGGGACGTGGACGTGCGCTGGCACTACCCCGAGGCTGGCCGCATCCGCGTGCTTGAAATCGCACGCGGAGCAGACGCCTGAAGCGACTCAGCGAGAGGGATTGGGGGCCAGCGCATCGGCCTCGATGCAGTCCTGCGGGAGAATCAGCAGCGCCACCAACGGCCCGCTCGCCAGGACATGCGGCGTCTGCGTGCGGGCCTCGAACGCCGCTTCGTCGGTGCACATCTAGTAGCGCCACACCAGGTCCGGATCACGGCGGTCACGCAGTACGTCGAATACCAGGCAATCCGGTTCGCCGCGCCCACGAGAACCTGGTCTACATCATTGGCGGCAACGACACTACCGAGCCACGGCGCGCAGTCGGTGGACCATCTCGGCTCCGTGTTGGATAGCCTGGTGGCCCGGTACCGCTACCTGAAGGATCAGGGTGTCACGCTGCTGGACCGCCCCTTCGCCCATGGCGACGGCACCCTCAGCTTCCACCTGCTGGACCCCGGCCGGGAACAAGGTCCAGCCGATCCACCACCCCACCCTGTCCGGCCAGCGCTTCAGCCTGACGGGCTGAAATGCAAAAGCCCGCCGAATGGCGGGCTTTTCGTCAGGCGCGGCGCAGAATCACTTCTCGACGAAGGCGCGCTCGATCAGGTAGTCACCCGGCTCACGCATCCGCGGCGATACCTTCAGGCCGAAGCTGTCGAGCACCTGGCTGGTCTCGTCGAGCATGCTCGGGCTGCCGCAGATCATGGCGCGGTCGTCCTGCGGGTTGATCGGCGGCAGGCCGATGTCGCGGAACAGCTTGCCGCTGCGCATCAGGTCGGTCAGGCGGCCCTGGTTCTCGAAGGGCTCGCGGGTGACGGTGGGGTAGTAGATCAGCTTCTCTTTCACCGCCTCGCCGAAGAACTCGTTCTGCGGCAGGTGCTCGGTGATGAATTCGCGGTAGGCCACTTCGTTCACGTAGCGCACACCGTGCACGAGGATGACCTTCTCGAAACGCTCGTAGGTCTCAGGGTCCTGAATCACGCTCATGAAGGGCGCAAGACCAGTGCCGGTGCTCAGCAGATAGAGGTGCTTGCCCGGGTTCAGGTCATCGAGGACCAGGGTGCCGGTAGGCTTCTTGCTGATGATGATCTCGTCGCCTTCCTTCAGGTGCTGCAGCTGGGAAGTCAGCGGGCCGTCCGGCACCTTGATGCTGAAGAACTCCAGGTGCTCTTCCCAGTTCGGGCTGGCGATGGAATAGGCGCGCATGAGCGGACGGCCGTTGGGCTGCTGCAGGCCGATCATGACGAACTGGCCGTTCTCGAAGCGCAGGCCCGGGTCGCGGGTGCACTTGAAGCTGAACAGCGTGTCGTTCCAGTGATGAACGCTGAGGACGCGCTCGGAGTTGAAGTTGCTCATGTTTCCGGAAGCTCCGAAGAGGAAATGTCGCCAGCGCCGCTTGGGCGCAATTGCGCGGCATTGTAGTGATCGCCACAATATCTGTTAACTGGATTATCAAGATATAGGTTATCGGTTATATCGATATGCGTTTTACACTCCGTCAATTGCAGGTTTTCGTCAGCGTCGCCCAGCAAGGCAGCGTCTCTCGCGCAGCCGAATCGCTGTCCCTGTCGCAATCGGCGGCCAGCACCTCGCTGACCGAGCTGGAGCGGCAGTCTGGCTGCCAGTTGTTCGACCGTGTCGGCAAGCGCCTCAGCCTCAATGCGCTGGGCCATCAGCTGCTGCCCCAGGCGGTCGCCCTGCTGGATCAGGCCCGGGAGATCGAGGACCTGCTCAACGGCAAGAGCGGCTTCGGTTCGCTGGCGGTGGGCGCCACCCTGACGGTGGGCAACTACCTGGCGACCCTGCTGATCGGCAGCTTCATGCAGCGCCACCCGGAGTGCCAGGTGAGCCTGCACGTGCAGAACACAGCGAACATCGTCCAGCAGATCGCCCATTACGAACTTGATCTGGGTCTAATCGAAGGCGATTGCCAGCACCCGGACATCGAGGTTCTGCCCTGGGTCGAGGACGAACTGGTGGTGTTCTGTGCGCCCGGCCACCGCCTGGCCAAGCAGCGACCGGTGAGCCTGGACGAGCTGTGCCGTGAGGCGTGGATTCTCCGCGAGCAGGGCTCAGGCACCCGCCTGACCTTCGACCAGGCCATGCGACACCACCCGGTGCCGCTGAACATCCGCCTGGAGCTGGAGCACACCGAAGCCATCAAGCGGGCGGTGGAGTCGGGGCTGGGCATCAGTTGCATCTCGCGCCTGGCGCTGCGCGATGCCTTTCGCCGCGGCAGCCTGGTGCCGCTGGAAACCCCGGGGATCGACCTGCGTCGGCAGTTCTATTTCATCTGGCACCGGCAGAAGTACCAGACGGCGGCCATGCGTGAGTTCCTTGAGCAGTGTCGCGAACTCACGGTGGGGGTAAGGCGCAGCGACGAGATCGTGCTGCCCGAGATTCCCTGATCAGCCCAGCAGGATGGTGGCCCAGACCGAGCCGATCAGCGTCAGGGCGACGAACTGGGCGGCGCTGCCCATGTCCTTGGCGTTCTTGGACAGCGGGTGGCGGTCCAGGGAGATGCGGTCGATGGCCGCCTCCACCGCCGAGTTGAGCAGCTCGACAATCAGGGCCAGCAGGCACACGCCGATCATCAGCGCCCGCTCGCCACGGCTGACATCAAGGAAGAACGCCATCGGAATCAGCACGACGTTGAGCAGTACCAGTTGGCGGAACGCGGCTTCACCGGTGAAGGCCGCGCGCAGGCCAGCGAGGGAGTAGCCGGCGGCGTTGAGGATACGTTTGAGGCCGGTCTGGCCTTTGAATGGCGACATGGGAAGGCTGGCTGTCTTAATAAGGAGCGCGCAGCCTAGCGCGGCGCGTCTCAAATTTGCGTGAAAAGGCGGAGTCAGGCCGGCGGAATCGATTCCATCTGTTGCAGCAGCAAGGCGGCCTGGGTGCGGGTACGCACGCCGAGCTTGCGGAATATGGCAGTGACGTGGGCCTTCACCGTGGCCTCGGACACATTCAGCTCGAAGGCGATCTGCTTGTTCAGCAGGCCTTCGCAGACCATGGTCAGCACGCGGAACTGCTGGGGCGTGAGGCTGGCCAGGCCGGCACTGGCGGCACGGGCCTCGTCGGAAACGACCACCGCCTCGTCTGCTTGCGGCGGCCACCAGGCATCGCCATCGAGCACGGCACGCACGGCCGACTGGATGACTTCGAGCGGGCTGGACTTGGGAATGAAGCCGCTCGCACCAAACTCGCGCGCCCGGACCACGACCGATGCTTCCTCCTGGGCGGAGATCATCACCACCGGGATCTGCGGGTACTGACCGCGCAACAGCACCAGGCCGGAGAAGCCGTAGGCGCCGGGCATGTTCAGGTCCAGAAGGACCAGATCCCAGTCACTCTTCTGCGCCAGGCGCTCCTCGAGTTCAGCGATGCTGGCCACTTCCACCAGACGCACATCCTGGCCCAGCCCCAGGGTCAGGGCCTGGTGCAGGGCGCTGCGAAACAGCGGGTGATCGTCGGCAATTAGGATGTCGTAAGCGGCCATCGAGGGGTCCTTTTCTGGCGGGCCCCACCGCCCTGGCAGCGATTGGAAGGCCCTGGCGGCTAATGGGCGGCCGTGGAGCGGCGCCCAGCATGCCGACCCTCGGCGGGGTGGTCAAGCGGCCATCTTTGCGTCAGAGTCTTGGCCTTTTGACTGCCGAGAAGTCCTATGCGAAGCCAAGCCCTGCGCGCCGACATCCTGATGCTGATCACCGCTGCCATCTGGGGCGCGGCGTTCGTTGCGCAACGGCTCGGCATGGATGCCATCGGCCCCTTCCTCTATACAGGCCTGCGCTTCGCACTGGGTGCCCTGGTGTTGCTGCCGCTGCTCTACCTGCTGCCACGCGGCGAGCACCACGAGCCGATGAACCAGGGCCTGCTGCTCGGCGGCGTGCTGATGGGACTGGCCCTGTCCCTGGGCATCAACCTGCAGCAGGTGGGCCTGCTGTTCACCAGCGTGACCAACTCCGGTTTCATCACCGGCCTGTACGTGATCATCGTGCCGCTGCTGGGGCTGTTGCTGGGCCATCGCACCGGCATGGGCACCTGGATCGGCGCGCTGCTGGCGGTGGGCGGCATGTTCCTCCTCAGCGTCGGCGACAACTTCCAGGTGGCGCGCGGCGACTGGCTGCAACTGGCGGGGGCGGTGGTCTGGGGCGTTCACGTGCTGCTGGTAGGGTTCTTCGCCAGCCGTCACGACCCGGTGCGCCTGGCCATCCTGCAGTTCATCACCTGCGCGGTGATCAGCCTCGCGCTGGCGCTGGTGCTGGAAGACATCCGCCTGGACGCCATCGTCTCGGCCGGCCCGGCCATCCTCTATGGCGGGGTGATCGCCGTGGCCATCGGCTACACCCTGCAGGTGGTGGCGCAGAAGCACGCGATTGCGTCCCACGCGGCCATCATCCTGTCCCTTGAGGCGGTGTTCGCTGCCATCGCCGGTGCCCTCATGCTCAACGAGTCCCTGCATGCGCGGGGCTATCTGGGCTGTGCGCTGATGTTCGTCGGCATGCTGGTGGCGCAGCTTTGGCCGCAACGCAACGAGGCTCAGAGATAAGGACGCAGCGCCTGGTGCGCCGGGCTCTCCAGGTCCAACGGCAGGGCGTGCTTGGCGCCCAGATAACGCTCGGTGAACAGGTCCAGGTACGCATCCAGCGCGCCGGCGGCCTGTGAGTCACCGCCCAGTTCCAGGCACAGCGCAGCCACCTCGGCCGTGCACAGGTGCTCGTCACGCTTGGAGCGGCGCAGACGGTAGCGGGAGATCTGCTCCGGGCGCAGGCTCAGCACCGGGAAGCTGTTCAGGTACGGGCTCTTGCGGAACATCTTGCGAGCCTCCGTCCAGGTTGCGTCCAGCAGGATGAACAGCGGTCGCTTGCCTGGCTCGACCGTCACTTCCTCCACCACCCGCTCCGGCTCGGCGTATTCCCCCGGGAACACCACATACGGCTGCCACTGGGGATCATTCAGCAGGGTCTCGGCTGCCGGGTCGAGGGCGATCCGCGACCATTCGAAGGCGGCGGTATCGGCCACCACATCGGCGATCAGCCAGCCGGTGTTGCTCGGCTTGAGCGGCTCCGAGTAGTACATGAACAGGCACACCCCGGCATTGGCCGGCACCTGCGGACGCTGGTCGCAGAAGCAGTAGGCAGGAATCACCCGGCAACGCGGGCAGCGGGGTGCGCGGGAGCCGCGGGCAACGAACGGGCGAGTGGCGCGGGCCAGACATTCGGCGCGCAAGCGGAAGACGGCGTGGGTCATGGAGGACGGGAAACCAGGGCTGTGCGGAAACGGCGCGCAGTGTACCCCCGCCCGGTCATCGATGGGCAGCGGGGCGGACGAGTCGTTACCCCCAGCCCGTCGCTCCGCTCAGAGACGTGGTTGAAGGTCAACCCGATGAAGTGGAGACCTGGGTCTTGTTCTCCCCTGTGTAGTGGCCCGCGCTGCCGGCGGTCATCCGCGCGTCCTTAAGGCGTGCCGGGCCGACGAGGTTGTAGAAGATCACCGGGGGCGGCTGCCCCGCACCATTGGCGCAGGCGGTGCCCTGGACAAACGCCGGCTGGAATCCGAATTGGTAGCCCGAGGTCAATACCGGGGTGAGGAAGGCAACCGCCCTCTGTTCTCAGAGAACCGCACGCAAGGTCTGGGGCGACCTGGTCATTCCTCACGGGACACCCGGAGGCGTCTGGGGTTTTGGGACAGTCCGTGTTTTGCCGCCGGCCCCCATCCTAAAGTCGTGGGGACTCCTGCCTTGCTGACATCCGCCGGCAATAGCACCCGGCCTCAGCGCTAAGGCCAGGCGAAGCGGCAAATGCACCTGTGCCCCGTGTGACGGGACTCTGTCAGGCATAGCGGGTTGTCAAGCGTGACAACAGGCTGGCAGCATCCAGGGGCCGCTCGTCGGCGCAACACAACGGTGGGAATCAGACGGACCTTGATCTGCAGTCGGCGCTTGTTCAGGATGCGCGCACCAGGCTACCGGGCCATGAACACTTGGTCGCAGCCGGAGTCAAAGGCTGTCCCACCCTCGGAGATTCGCATGCAACGCCTAACCCTCGCCGCCTTAGCCCTTCTCGCGCCCATCGCCGTGCAGGCGGCCTCGCTCAAGGATTTCGAGCTGACCAAGATGCTGGAGAAAGTGGCCGAGGAGAGCAGCGTCGGCACGCCCCGCGCCATCAACGAGGACATTCTCGACCAGGGCTACACAGTGGAAGGCACAGAACTGGTCAACCACCTCAGCGTCCGCTCTGCCCATGCAACCCAGATGCGCGCCAACCCCGACTCGGTGCGTGCCCAACTGGCCAACAGCGTTTGCCGCAACAACGGCTACCGTCAGTTGCTGGCCCGAGGTGCGGCACTGCGCTATGCCTTCACCGAGTACAAGAGCAATCGCCCGGTCACCAACGAACGCTTCATTGCCAGCGATTGTGGCCTGAAGGCCTCCACGGCCAAGTAACACCGTCCCCCCTGCCTGCGGCTGCCGCCCCCCGTCTCCTACAGGGGGCTGGGGTCGAGGCTGCATCTTGCGGCTGGAAAAGCCCGAGACACTCGCGCAAGCTGTCCCAGCGTCCTGCATCCGGGTCGAATGCCCCGTTGGCAGGGCTCTGGCGCGCCCACCCCGGGCGTGCCGTGCAGTTGCTGAGCAAGGAGAACGCTATGCCTTTCGAACCGGATGACTACCTCTCCCGGCACTTCCAGACCAGCGGGATCGACCTGGCGCAAAAGGTCGACGAACTGGTCGGGCTGGTGGTTCCGCACGAAAGCCCCAACCTGTCCCTCTACCGCGAGATGGTGACCACGGTGGTGCGCATGGCCCAGGCGGACCGCAACCGCTGGGACGCCAAGATCATGCTGCAGACCCTGCGCGAGATGGAGCACGCGTTCAGCGTCCTTGAGCAGTTCAAGCGCCGTCGCAAGGTCACCGTGTTCGGTTCCGCACGCACGCCCGTGGAGCACCCGCTGTACAACCTGGCTCGCCAGTTGGGCGAGGCCATCTCCCGGCTCGACATGATGGTCATCACCGGTGCCGGGGGCGGCATCATGGCCGCCGCTCATGAAGGTGCCGGGCAGGAAAACAGCCTGGGCCTGAACATCACCCTGCCCTTTGAGCAACGCGCGAACGCCACGGTGGCGGGCACCGACCACCTGCTGTCGTTCCACTTCTTCTTCATCCGCAAGCTGTTCTTCGTCAAGGAAGCCGATGCCCTGGTGCTGTGCCCGGGCGGCTTCGGCACACTGGACGAGGCCCTCGAAGTGCTCACCCTGATCCAGACCGGCAAGAGCCCGCTGGTGCCGGTGGTACTGCTGGACGAGCCCGGCGGCAGCTACTGGAAGGATGCGCTGGACTTCCTGCACCGCCATCTGGAACTGAACCGCTACATCCTGCCTAGCGATCTGCGCTTGGTTCGGCTGGTACACAGCGCGGAGGACGCAGCCACGGAAATCGCGCGTTTCTACGGCAACTTCCATTCCACTCGCTGGCTGAAGAACGAGTTCGTCATCCGCATGAACCACCCACTGACGGACTCGGCCCTCCAAGCCCTGCATGAGGAGTTCAAGGGGCTGTGCCTGCAGGGCGGCTTCGAACAGCGCCCCTACTGTGAGCCTGAGCGGGACGAGCCGGAGTTCTGCCACCTCATCCGCCTGGCGTTCCGCTTCAACGGCCGCGACCACGGACGCCTGCGGGAGCTGGTGGATTTCATCAACCAGCCGGAACACTGGCTACGCTGACGCCCATGAAAAAGCCCTGCCAGGGTCACCTGGCAGGGCTTCTCAGTACGGACACACCTCAATCGTCCAGCGACAAGCCTCTCAGCAAGCGGCTGATCATCTCCATCGAGTACCCCCGATAGGCCAGGTAGCGCCCTTGCTTGGCACGCTCCTTGGCGTCTACGGGCAGCCGCGCAAACTTGCGCATCCAGGTTTCACGCAGGAGCGCGCCCCAATCGATGTCGGCCTCGCGCAGCGCCGCCTCGATTGCCGGACGGGGCAAGCCGCGCTGGGCCAGGTCTTCGCGAATACGGGCAGGCCCGTGACCGGAGCGGGCTCGGCTGGCAATGAAGCTTTCGAGGTAGCGGGATTCATCGAGAAGGCCCTCGTCCGCAAGCCGGTCGAGGGCACTTTCGATCAGTTCAGGCGGGGCGCCGCGCTGACGCAGCTTGCGCGTCAGTTCGATGCGACCGTGCTCGCGCATCGCCAGCAGGTCCATCGCGGCCCGCCGCACGGCGGCGGGGCTGTCGAGCACGACGGGCACGGGATCAGGCGTCAGCGTCGGCTTCAGCGGCTTCTTCGGCGGTGGGAACGAAGTCCTGTTTGCCGTTGTTGCGGTTCAGCAGTTGCTCGCGGATCAGCTTCTCGATGGCCTTGCCGATTTCCGGATTGTCCTCGAGGTACTTGGCTGCATTGGCCTTGCCCTGGCCGATCTTACTGCCCTGGTAGCTGTACCAGGCGCCGGACTTCTCGAGGATGCCCTGCTGTACACCAAGGTCGATGACCTCGCCGCTGCGGTAGATGCCTTTGCCGTAAAGGATCTGGAACTCGGCCTGACGGAACGGCGGGGAAACCTTGTTCTTGACGACCTTTACGCGGGTTTCGCTGCCCACCACTTCCTCGCCTTCCTTCACAGCGCCGATACGGCGGATGTCCAGGCGGACGGAGGCGTAGAACTTGAGCGCGTTACCGCCGGTGGTGGTTTCCGGGCTGCCGAACATGACACCGATCTTCATGCGGATCTGGTTGATGAAGATGACCAGGCAGTTGGCATTCTTGATGTTGCCGGTGATCTTGCGCAGGGCCTGGGACATCAGACGGGCTTGGAGGCCGACGTGGGAATCGCCCATCTCGCCTTCGATCTCGGCCTTGGGCACCAGGGCGGCAACGGAGTCGACGATGATCACGTCGACCGCGTTGGAACGCACCAGCATGTCGGTGATTTCCAGGGCTTGCTCGCCGGTATCCGGTTGGGAAACCAGCAGGTCATCGACGTTGACGCCCAGTTTGCCGGCGTAGTCCGGGTCCAGCGCGTGCTCGGCGTCGACGAAGGCACAGGTGGCCCCCATGCGCTGGGCTTCGGCGATCACGGACAGGGTCAGGGTGGTCTTGCCCGAGGATTCCGGGCCGTAGATCTCGACGATACGGCCCTTGGGCAGACCGCCGATGCCAAGGGCAATGTCCAGCCCCAGGGAGCCGGTGGAAATGGCCGGGATGGCCTGGCGCTCATGGTCGCCCATGCGCATGACCGCGCCTTTGCCGAACTGCTTCTCGATCTGGCCCAGGGCAGCCGCCAAAGCACGCTTCTTGTTCTCGTCCATTGAAGTCCTCGCTCATCAAGAGGGCCTGACGGCCACCAACAACTGTATAAGTAGACAGTATTATTTCACAGGAAACTTTCGCTCGCCTACCCCTCGAACGGTTTTTCTCCTGCAGCTAGTCGGATGACACCGTGGAGGGCCGTTTTCACCGTTTGCCGACGCACCTGCTGGCGGTCACCCACAAACTGGTAGCGACGACTGTGGCGCGCGTCGCCGTCGGCCCAAGCGATCCAGACGGTACCGACCGGCTTCTCGGGCGAGCCCCCATCAGGCCCCGCAACACCGCTGACCGCGACGGCAAATCGCGCACCACTGCGGGCTTGCGCGCCTTCGACCATGGCCAGGACCACCTCGCGGCTGACCGCGCCGACCTGCCCGAACAGGAGTTCCGGAACCCCTAGTTGGGCCGTCTTCTGGGTATTGGAGTAGGTGACATAGCCGGCCTCGAACCAGGTGGAGCTGCCCGGGATACGGGTGATCGCTTCGGCGATGCCACCTCCGGTGCAAGACTCCGCCGTGGTGACCTGCGCTTTTATGGCCGCCAGGGCCTTGCCAAGGTGGGCGGCAAGTTCGGTCAGGGAGAGATCGGTGTCGGGCATGTGCAACTCCGGGGTTAAAGCGAGCAAGCCGGATACCGTACACTAGCGCCCTTCCCATGCAAGACCGGGCATCGGTTCATGGCAATCGGAATGCCCGGCCCCACCTCAAGAATCGCGAAGCACCGATGGCCAAAGACACCCAGGACCTTTCCGAACACACGCCCATTGTGCTCTAAGAACTTCGCCAAATCGCTAGAAGCCCAGAGCCACGCGTTCTACGGCGGGATTCTTCGATTCGTTCAGCACTAGCAATTGGCATTGGTTGGCGTGGAATGGCGTGCGATTTGCCCCAAATTTGCCCCATGACCCGCCACAGCATCGCCCCGCACAAACGACAAAAGGCCCAGGCCCCGCATCGCAGGGCCTGGGCCTTTGTCGCCTCACGTTTCCCAACTAGCCAGCGAAGGCAGATTGCCTAGTCTGAAGCTAAACGGGCCTATGCGGGGCCTTATTGGTATTCGCTAACCAACTCACCGGCATCGCTCACCCTGTGCCTGCCAGTGGGAAAGCAGACTTGCTCCCCGCAGCAAGGGCAATGCGCGTTAAGACTAATCGCCCCCGCAACCGTCAGCCCCTTAGGGAACTGCAAAGTCACATTGCTTAAGGTCCCCTGCTTACAGGTGAATTTAGCGCTAGCTGTCACCGCATTGTCAGCAGTGAGGACACCATCTTTTATCGTGTACTGGCTCACAGATCGTCCTCCGATAATGGCAGAGCGCCATTCTTATCCGATAGGGAAATCCGTGACAACCAGATAAGCCAAGCTCAGAGGTGGACCAACCCAAGCAGGGTCGCGTTCACTTGCCGCCATACGTCAAATGCAGCAATTCCCTCACCCACTCCTGCAGCCCGCTCAGTCGGCGGGCGCAGGTGTCGGCGTCTCCGGCGAGATGAGCAAGATCCGCTGCAGCCGCTGGCTGAAGTTCGGCGCGGTAGGCTCCATCATCCAGGCCGGCGGCGCCGGGGGTGTTGGGCAGTTGCTGGCAACTGGCTGCAGTGACGGGGACGTACATGCGGCGAGCACTGGCAGCCAGATCAGCACGCAGGCGGTTCTGTTGTTCCTGAGCATAGGTGAGTTCCTGATAACGCTGTTGATCGAGCAGGGCGAGCCGCTGCTGCAGCTCGGCCTGCTGTTGTTGGGCGGCCTGCAGTTGGGCGGCAGCGGCGCGGCTGATCTCGCCCAGGGTTGAGGCGTGCAGTTTCTCGACCTCGGCCAGCCGGGCTTCCCACCGCCATCCGTTGACCCACCACCCCGCCACCGCGCCGAGGGTCAGCACGGCACCGAGCAGCAACAGCCGGCGGGCCAGGTCGCCCGGCACCACATTGAGCATCGTCATGGCCACCCCCTACCCAGCCAACACGGCACGGGCGCGCTGCCAGATCTGCAGGCGTTCCTGCTGGCCGTTGAGGCCGCCATTGATGCGTTTGGTGATCTCGATGAACTGGCCGGCATCGGCCAAGGCGTTGAGCCCCTTGGACCACCAGAACCAGCCGGCCGAGGCGGTGGCGGCCTCCGGCTCCTCCAGCAGCTCGGGCGTCTGCACCAGGCGGTCGTCGCGGTAAAGGGCGAGGCTGCATTTCATGTAGTTGGCCCGGCCCGTGATCTGGATCAGGCCCCGCCCCATGTAGCGCCGGCCGTCGCCGTCACGCTCGGGGGTGTTGCCCAGGTCTTCGCGCACGTCGTAGCGGTCCTGGGCCGGGGTCGGCCCCCAGATCTCGCGGGTGCGGCGCAGGTGCATGGACTCATGCCCGACCTGGGCGATGAACGCGGCGAACCGCTTGGGCCGGTCGAACTGCCAGCGCTCGGCGGCGGCGTTGAGGTGCGGAACGAAAACGCCCGCAACAGTGCGGGCGTTCGGGAGGATCTGCAGCAGCTGCTGCTCGGTGATGATGGACATGGTTTCCTCGGGGCATGAAAAAGCCCGCCGGGTGGCGGGCTCGTACACTTGTTAGGTTTAAAGCGATAGCCGATCTAAAAGCTCTCTCAGTGCTAACTCATCAAATGATCCGCTTTCAACATGAGGACTTATTGCTAAGTAGTGTTTGCCTTCAGCAGTCTCCCTATAGATGACCCAATCCCCTGTTGCGCGAGAGTCCAGCCGCCTGCCCAGGGCAACCATCGTCTTTTCAAGGTCGCCAGCAGGATCGTCACTTGCAGCCAACCGCAGAGCTATTTCATCTATGACTCCATCGGGAGGTAAATGGGTCTGTACATGGGAGGCACGTGCCAGGTTCGCAAATGCCCAGTCGCCTCGTCTGAAATGAAAATGACCGTAGCCGCCCAAGTTACCGCTCTGCCGAAACAAGCTCGGAGCTTTATCTCGGACTTTACCTCTTACACCTTCCACTGCATCTACTGCCTTTCTCCACCTACTTAGATCGTCGCAGGAGAGCTCTACCAATTGCTCAACCAGATAGCTCGAAAGCCTCGACCTGTAGGGCGTTTCATCCAAAATAGCCAATGTGAACTCTCGTGAGTAACAAGGCATATCCCCTCCCGCTCATTATTGGTTAAACAACAGTAGCCCCAATCACTACGCGAGAACAAAGAAAGGCGAGTATGGCGCACTCGCTCTCGTACCGCGGTCCCAAATCAGTTCCGATCGAATCACCCAAAGCACGCAACTGAGCCTGCCGTAAGTAGCCAGCCTCTAGACGCCCTCCTTTCAGCTTCGCCGGACCCGCAGGCCCGAACGCAGGATTGCCATG
>NZ_LXJQ01000075.1:0-22272 GCF_001728925.1 Pseudomonas sp. 1D4 | reverse complement strand
ACGCCCCGAGAGGCGATGTGCCGGTTTGTGGGGGCGGGTTCGTTCGCGATGGGGCGGGAATGGTCGGTCAGCGCCGTTCCCGGGCTGAAGCCCGGGCTACGAGTGACAACGTGCCGGCCCACTGCCATTCGTACAGGCACACCCCGTAGGGTGGATCGCGCTTTATCGATCCACCGGCGATGTCGCGTCAGATGCCAGTGGTGGAGAAAAGCATCGCGAATGAATTCGCTCCCACGGGGTGCGTCATGGGCCGTAGGGTGGGCTTCAGCCCACGCTGTCTGCCGCTGGTGGGCTGAAGCGGAACGCCGCCCGGCCCACCCTACAGGGCATGTGCCCTGGGATCGGGAGGGAATTGATGCGGTTCGCTGAGCTCACCGCATCCTACGGGGCACGCTTTGGGTGACGGCAAACAAAAACACCCCGCCAGGGCGGGGTGTTTGTGGGGGTGCCGTCAGGAGGCGGGGTTGCTGGTCAGGTGGGCGTCGGGTTGGTTGCCGAGTTTGAATACCTTGAACAGCACGGTCAGCAGTACGAGGAAGGCCGGGCCGATGTAGAGGGCGATGCGGGTGTCTTCGAAGAAGGCCATGAGCGCCACCACCAGGACCAGGAAGGCCAGGGCGAGGTAGGAGCTGATGGGGAACAGCCACATCCTGAACTGCAGCTTGCCCTGTTCGGCGGGGCTGAGGCTGCGGCGGAACTTCATCTGGGCGAGCAGGATCATGGCCCAGGTCCAGATGGCGCCGAAGGTGGCGATAGAGGTGACCCAGACGAACACCTTCTCCGGCACCAGGTAGTTCAGCAGCACGCCCAGCAGCAGGGCGAAGATGGACAGCAGCAGGGCGTTGCGCGGGACGCCATTGCCGGAGGTGCGGCCGAAGGCGCGCGGGGCCTGGCCGTGCTGGGCGAGGCTGTAGAGCATGCGGCCGGTGCTGAAGATGCCGCCGTTGCAGGAGCTGAGGGCGGCGGTGATGACCACGAAGTTGATGATGCCGGCGGCGGTCTTGATGCCGAGGCGCTCGAAGGTCATGACGAAGGGGCTGCCCTGGGTGCCGATCTCGTTCCACGGGTAGATGGACATGATCACGAACAGCGCGCCGACGTAGAACAGCAGGATGCGCCAGAACACGGAGTTGATGGCGTCGGGGATGGTCTTCTGCGGGTTGCGCGCTTCACCGGCGGTGAGGCCGATCATCTCTACGCCGAGGTAGGCGAACATGACCATCTGCAGGGACATGAGCACGCCCTGCACGCCGTTGGGCATGAAGCCGCCGTGGGTCCAGAGGTTGCTGATGCCGGTGGCGATGCCGCCGTTGCCGATCCCGAAGAGGATCATGCCGGCGCCGGCCACCACCAGGGCGATGATGGTGACGATCTTGATCAGGGCGAACCAGAACTCGAACTCGCCGAAGGCGCGCACGGTGATGAGGTTGATGGCGCCCATGCTCGCCAGGGCCAGCAGGGCCCAGATCCAGCGGTCCACGTCGGGGAACCACATCTGCATGTAGATGGCGACGGCGGTGATCTCGGCGACGCAGGTCACCAGCCAGAGGAACCAGTAGTTCCAGCCGGTGAGAAAGCCCGCCAGCGGGCCGAGGTAATCCTGGGCGTAGCGGCTGAAGGAGCCGGCCACGGGGTTGTGTACGGCCATCTCGCCGAGGGCGCGCATGATCACCAGGATGGCGAGGCCGCCGATGATGTAGGAGAGCATGATGGCGGGGCCGGCCATCTGGATGGCCTTGGCCGATCCCAGGAACAGACCGACACCGATGCAGGCGCCAAGCGCCATGAGCCGTATGTGTCGTTCACCCAAACCGCGTTGCAGTTGATCGCTGCTGGACATGAAGAACCTCTTATTTTTGTAAAAGGGCTGACACCCGCCAGGGGGTAACCCGGCGGGCGCTCTCGTTTCCCGCGGGCCCGGTTGGGGCGGGCGGGAGCAGAGGACGTCCGTGACCACAGGGCGTGCCTGTCAGTCCGGTTCGGACGGCCGGCTGTTGTATAGGGGGGTGTGCCGGGGGGCAACTTGCTAATCGGCTTCCGGGTTAAAACAGCTGAATCTGCTGCGCGGACTATACAGCGCAGTGAAAATGTCTTCGATACGACCAATTGGCAGGAATAGAGCGGCTGGCACGCCCGTTCTGACCTGTGAACGACGGGGAAGCCGCGATTCCTGGCCGTTTCACCAGAAAACCCCTGGCCGGCCTGCGTTGTGGTGTCGCAGGCCGGCGCGCGGGTCAGCGCAGCTTGGGGCGGGTGCCGAGCAAGAGGCCGGCGAAGATCATGGCGCCGCCGAGCCAGTGGTAGGCCTGCAGGGACTCGCCGAGCACCAGGTAGCCCAGCAGCGCGGTGAACACCGGCATGAGGTAGTTGGTCAGCGATACCTTGGCCACGCCGAGCACGGCGATGCCCCGGTTCCACAGCAGGTAGGCGATCAGCGAGGCGAAGGTGCCGGTGTAGCCGATGGCGGCGAGGTTGGCCGGGCTGGGGGCGAAGCCCTGGCCGCTGGCGATCTCCAGCAGGTACAGCGGCAGCAGCATGGGCACGCCGCAGAGGATCAGTGCGCCGAGGAACACCAGCGGGGGGATGCCCTGGAACCAGGCGGCCCAGCGCCGTTGCAGCAGGGTGTAGAGCGCCCAGTCGAGCACGCCGAGCAGCATGATCAGGTCGCCGGGGTTGAAGCGCAGGCCGGCCAGGGTGGCCAGGCTGCCCTGGCCGATCAGCACCAGCAGGCCGAGGATGGCGACGGCCATGCCACCCCAGGCGCGTCGGGCCGGCCATTCCCCCAGCAGCACCCCGGCGCCGATGAAGGTGGCCAGGGGCAGGCAGGTGTTGAGCAGGGTGAGGTTGATGGCCACGGTGGTGCGTGCGGCGAAGTACATCAGCACGCTGAAGGTGCAGATGCCCAGCGCGGCCACCACCAGCAGGCGCCAGCCGGCGCGGCGCAGGGCGGCACGGTGCTGCCACAGGGGCTTGGCGATGAAGGGCAGGAGCAGCACCAGGGCGACGCTCCAGCGCCAGAAGGTCAGGGCGAAGGGCGGGATGTCGTCATGGAAGGCGCGGGCCACCAGGGCGTTGCCGGCCCAGCAGGCGCTGGCCAGTACCAGGCCGGCCCAGGCGAGCGCCGGGGCGTGTGTGCGGTTCATGGGTCAGCGCGCGCCCTGGGGGCGCAGGCGGTACTGCGGCGGTAGCTGGTCGATGCCGCTGACGGTGACGTTGAGGTCTTTCCAGAGGCCGTCCTTGATGCCGTAGATGCAGCCGTGAACGGACAGCGACTGGCCGCGGTGCCAGGCGTTCTGGACGATGGTGGTGTGGCTGACGTTGGCCACCTGCTGCATGACGTTCAGCTCGCAGAGGCGGTCGACCCGCGCTTCGTCGGTGGGGAACTGGGCGATGTGGTCGCGGTGTTCGTAATAGAGGTCGCGGATGCTGCGCAGCCAGCCGTCGATCAGGCCGAACTGGGCATCCTGCATGGCGGCGCGCACACCGCCGCAGCCGTAGTGGCCGGTGACGAGGATGTGCTTCACCCGCAGGACGTCCACGGCGTACTGGACGACCGACAGGCAGTTGAGGTCGGTGTGCAGGACGACGTTGGCGACATTGCGGTGGACGAACAGGTCGCCGGGCAACATGCCGACGATCTCGTTGGCCGGTACGCGGGCGTCGGAGCAACCGATCCACAGGTATTCGGGCGCTTGCTGCTTGGCCAGTTTCTCGAAGAACTGGGGGTCGTCTTCCTTGATGCGTTCAGCCCAGCGGGCGTTGTTGTCCAGCAGCTGCTGCAGGTCGCTCATGGTGCTTTTCCTCCGTTGGCCGGCGCACCTTACGGAGGGGGGCCGGCTTTGACAAGGCTGGATGCCGGGTCGGCCGGCCCGGGGGCGTGGCGGCTGGGAAGGCTGGGCGCGCGGTCAGTCGAGCAGGGTGCAGGCCATGACGAGGGCGTCTTCACGGCCACCAACGGCGGGGTAGTAGCCACGGCGGCGGCCGACTTCGTTGAAGCCGTAGCGCTCGTAGAGGCGGTAGGCCGATTCGTTGCTGGCGCGCACTTCGAGGAAGCATTCGCGGGCGTTGAGCGCGCGGGCGCGGTCCATCAGGTGCTCCAGCAGGCGCAGGCCGAGGCCGCGCCCCTGGCTTTCCGGCTTGACGGTGATGTTGAGCAGGTGCGCTTCGTCGATGATCACGTTGATCACGCCGTGGCCGACCTGCTGGGAGCCTTCGAACATCAGCCAGCAGTCATAGGACTTGATGCCGTCGGCGAAGATGCCGCGCGTCCAGGGGTGGCTGAAGGCGGCGTATTCGATCTTGAGTACGGCGTCGAGGTCCGCCTCGGTCATGGGGCGGAAGGTTACGGCATCGGTCATTCAGCGTTGTTCCAGCGGCGCATGACCCGGCGCATGGCGCGCCAGAGGTCCGCCTTGCGGTGCGGTTCGTCCATCAGCAGCTCCAGGCCGGGTACGGCCCAGGCGGCACAGAGCCCTTCGATCTGCAGTTCGCGGCCAAAGGCCTCGGCGTCGGCTTCGCCGGCAAAGCGCACGGCGGGCAGCCCCACCAGCCAGAGGCAGGCGCAGGCCGGGCCTTCTTCCAGGCGGGCAGCGAGGAAGCCCTGGAGGAAGTCGCGGGCGGCGTCGGGGCCCTGGTCCATGTTGCCGCGGGCCAGCAGCGGCCAGCGGATCGGCTCGCCGATGAGCTGGGGCGCATCTGGCAGGCCGGCGGCGCGCAGCAGGTCCTTGAGCAGCAGGTAGGCCGGGTCGCGGCTCTGGAAGCCTTCCCCGGTGGGCAGTTCCACCAGCAGCAGGCAGGCACCGGCCCGCAGCAACTGGAGGGCGAAGCGCGGCGGGGCCACCGGGGCGGCCTTCACCGGCTGGGGTGCGTCGGCCTCGGGCTCCGCCGCCGGCTCGGGCACGGCCACGCGGGGGGTGCTGCCCGGGCGCGGCACCTCGATCTTCGGCCGGGGCGCTGCCGGGGCTTGGGTGCGTTCGGCCACGACGGCTGCGGCCGCCGGTTCCGGGCGCGCGGGGCGGACCGGTTCCGGCGTGGGCAGGGGCTCGGGCAGCACCAGCAGTTCGGGGCGCGAGGGGGCGGCGAAGGGCAGCGCCGTGCGCGGCAGCCAGGTGGCGACCTGCATGGCGTCGAGGTATGCGCGGCGGCGAAGCTCTGGGATCAAACGTCAGCTACCTGTGGATGGGCTTTGCGTACGCCGGCCTGCATGAGGTTCAGCGCGTTGAGATAGGCCTTGGCGGAGGCGAGCACTATATCCGTATCGGCGCCGTTGCCGTTGACGATTCGTCCGGCTTTTTCCAGGCGCACGGTCACTTCGCCCTGGGAATCGGTGCCCTGGGTGATGGCGTTGACGGAGTAGAGCTGCAGGCTGGCGCTGGAGCGGGCCAGGCTTTCGATGGCCTTGAAGGCGGCGTCCACCGGGCCGGAGCCCTGGGCGCGGGCTTCGTGGTCCTGGCCGTCGATGCTGAGCACCACGCGGGCTTCGGGGATCTGCCCGGTGCTCGAGGTGACTTCGAGGAAGGCCAGGCGGAAGTGCTCGGGGGCTTCTTCGCCGAGGGTGTCGGAGACCAGGGCCTGGAGGTCTTCGTCGAAGATCTCGTGCTTCTTGTCGGCCAGGGCCTTGAAGCGGGCGAAGGCTTCGTTCAGTTCGGTCTCGCCGGGCAGGTGGATGCCCAGCTCTTCCAGGCGGGTGCGGAAGGCGTTGCGGCCGGAGAGCTTGCCGAGGGAGAGCTTGTTGGTGTGCCAGCCCACCGACTGGGCGGACATGATCTCGTAGGTTTCGCGGTGCTTGAGCACGCCGTCCTGGTGGATGCCGGACTCGTGGGCGAAGGCGTTGGCGCCGACGATGGCCTTGTTCGGCTGCACCGGGAAGCCGGTGATGCTGGAGACCAGGCGCGAGGTGCTGAGGATGTGCGGGGTGTCGATGCCGGTGTGCACCCCGAGGACGTCGGCGCGGGTCTTGATGGCCATGACGATCTCTTCCAGCGCGGCGTTGCCGGCACGCTCGCCGAGGCCGTTGATGGTGCATTCCACCTGGCGGGCTCCGGCGGCGACGGCGGCCAGGGAGTTGGCGACGGCCAGGCCCAGGTCGTTGTGGCAGTGCACGGAGAACACGGCCTTGTCGGCGTTGGGGATGCGCGCCAGCAACTGGCGGATGGTCTCGGCGTACTGGTGCGGGATGGCGTAGCCGACGGTGTCGGGGATGTTGATGGTGCGGGCACCGGCGTCGATGGCGGCTTCGATGATGCGGCAGAGGAAGTCGAGCTCGGAGCGGCCGGCGTCCTCGCAGGAGAATTCCACGTCGGCGCAGAGGTTGCGGGCATGGCGCACGGCGCGCACGGCCTGCTCCACCACCTGGTCCGGCTGCATGCGCAGCTTGTACTGCATGTGGATGGGGCTGGTGGCGATGAAGGTGTGGATACGCCCGGCATTGGCGCCCTTGAGGGCTTCGGCGGCGCGCTCGATGTCGGCTTCGACGGCGCGGGCCAGGCTGCACACGGTGCTGTCCTTGATGCTGTCGGCGATGGCCTTGACCGCTTCGAAGTCGCCGGGGCTGGCGATGGCGAAGCCGGCTTCGATCACGTCCACCCGCAGGCGCTCGAGGGCCTTGGCGATGCGCAGTTTCTCTTCCCGGGTCATGGAGGCGCCGGGGCTTTGCTCGCCGTCACGCAGGGTGGTGTCGAAAATGATGACGCGATCGTTGTTGTTCATTGTGGTCACTCTCCTCTTGTCCCGCCGGGGGTGCGGCCGAGCGCTGGCTAATGACGCCGCGGCTCGTGGCCGCGACGACGGATGGCGGATTGTGGCGCGAAACGCGCGGGGCGGGAAGGCGCGGGCGGCGCACAGGGGCGCCGCCGTACAGGCTCAGTTGATGGGCGTGGCGGTGAGGTTGGCGCGGATGTCGGCGTTCTGCAGCTTGACGCCGTACATGGAGGTGACGGCCCCGCCGGTGGGGTGTACGTGCTGGACGCGGTCGATGTCCACTTCCTTGAAGTGGACGCGCCCGTTCACCGCGAAGCCCAGCGGGTCGGGGGTGACGGGGGTGCAACTGCTGCCGTTCTTGGTGCAGACCTTGGTGGGCGCGACGTCGAGGTTGAGGTCGGCGTTGAAGCCGTAGGTGTTGGCGTTGGGGTCCTTGGGGTCGCCGTCGGAGGTGTGGAAGTTATCCACAACCAGTTGGGCGCCGCTGCCGTTCACGCCGTTGACGCGGTCGGTCTCGAGGATGATCTGGTTGCGCTTCTCGTCGGTGGCGACGCCGTTGACGGAGCTGTCGATGGTGGTGTCGCGGACGAAGACGTTCTTCAGCTTGACCGAGACGCCTTCGTTGCCCCGGTCTTCCCAGCGGCCGCCGCTGGCGGAACAGGCGCTGGCGGTGGCGCCGCTGCCGCCCACGCAGAGGGCGCCGGCCCCGCCGGAGCTGAGGGCGAGGGTGGAGCCCTGTTCGTAGCGCTTGAGCACCAGCCGGCCAAGGCTGGCGCCGGTGGCGCGGTCGCCCCAGCGCAGGTCGGAGACGTCGAGGTTGGACCAGTAGGTGCCCTTGCGCAGTTCGACGCCGTTGTGGGTGACGTCCACGGTGCCGTCGCGGAAGTGCATGTCGTAGCGGGTGCCGGACAGCCACAGGCCCTTGCCGGTTTCGTCGACGGTGATGGCGGCGCGGGCGTCGCTGACCACGAAGTCGGCGTTGTAGCCGATGCCGTCGCCCACCAGGCCGCCGGGCTTGAGGGTGATCTGGCCGTTGAGGGTGAAGTCGTAGGCCGGGAAGATCTCCATCAGCACCAGCAACTCGGTGCCGCCCTGCAGGGGGGCGTTGGCGCTGCCGACTCGCAGGCCGTCGAAGCTGTAGCTGCCCTTGAGGTTGTTGAGCCCCAGGCGCAGGCCGTCGAAGTGGCCGTTGTAGTTGCCCTTGCTCATGTCGCTCTGGGTGCCGGCGTAGCACCCGGTGGCGCCGCCGCCGGCGCAACTGCGGGTGATGTCGAGGGTGAGCTGGCCGCTGCCGTAGGTGCGCAGGCCGCTGAACCACATGCTGTTGCCGTTATCGGTGAGCGAGACCGCGCTGTTGGCCATGTTCCAGTTGAGGTCGGCGGTGAGGCCGGCCAGCCCGGAGTTGGGGTCGCCGCCGGGGCGCAGGGCGATGCTGTTGCGGCGGCTGCCGTCGTCGACGAAGTTGAGGTCGATGCCGAGGCTGCCGAGCTTCTGGTTGGTGGGGTTGCCGAGGATCAGCCCGCCGAGGGTGGCGTTGAGCTTGAGGTCGGCGAAGGCGATCTGGACGAAGCTGCCGTTGGCGTCCTGCACCAGGTCGAGGGTGAGGCCGTTGAGGCTGCGCAGGGTGCCGGAGAAGTTCTCGGCGCGGAGGATGCCTTCGTCCTGGTACTGGAACAGGCTGTTGCTGATGCTGACGTCGGTGCGCACCCGCAGGCCGGAGCCGCTGGCGCCGCCGCTGGAGACGCTGACGGTGCCGCCCAGGCGCAGGTCCATGTTGAGCTTGCCGAAGCTCTTGTCGGCGCCGGGGCCGCGCAGGTCGGGGGCATCCGGGGTGACGGGGCTGGCCGTGGGGTCGCCGCTGGCCAGGTCGAGCCCGATGCCGCCGATGGCGGCGACGAAGCGCGAGTTGCCGAGGTCGAGCTTGACGGCCTGGCCGTCGCCGCCGCTGACGATGTCGAGGTAGGCGTTGTTCAGGTAGGCGTCCAGGCTCATGCCCTTCACCACCAGGTCGTAGCCGTTGTCGCGGTAGTAGAAGGTGACGTCGGAGAGCGACAGGCGGCTGTCGTCCACCGAGATGCCGGTGACGCCGCTGGCGCCCCCGCCCTTGAGCTTGAGCACGCCGCCGAGGGTGTAGAAGGCGCGCAGGCCGCCGAAGCTGCGGGGGCTGCCGCCCATTTCGACGCTGTTGACGTTCATGACCCGGGCACCGCCCTGGTGCTGCACCTGCAGGCGGCCGCCGGTGACGTCCACCTGGGTGGTGGAGGTGGTGGTGGCGCCGGTGCGGGGCTGGTTGCTGACGCCCTTGAGGTTGAGGCTCTGGCCGTCCTCCTGGTAGCTGATGGAGCTGGCGGACCAGGTGCCGGTGGTGGTTTCCAGGGTGATGCCGTCCCGGCCGCTGACATCGGAGAGCGCGGAGTCGTCCAGCGCCTGCATGGCCTGGGCCAGGGGGCTGAGGAGGACCGCGAACAACGCCACTGCACGCATCGCCTGCTCCTTCTTCTATTTGGGGAACACCAGCACGCTGCCTTGCATGCGGATGCTGCCGTCGATCCGGGCGGAAAAGATGTTGGTCTGCTGGTAGGTGGGGTCGCCGCCGTTGGCGACGGTGCCGGCCTTGTTGCGCCAGCCGCCCTGGTTGGCGACGGCGAAGGCGAAGCTGCCGTCCTTGAAGCGCACGTTGTTGGGCAGGCCCAGTTCGATCACGTCCTGGTTGAAGCCGGCGCTGGCGTCGTCGATGACGCGAGTGCGCAGGGTCAGGCCCTCGAAGCTGAACACGCCCTTGAGGTTGTCCAGCACGTACCAGCCACCGTTGGCTTCGGTGCGGATGGCGACGCGCATGCCGCAGGCTTCGGGGGTGCTGGCACCGGCGGTGGCGCAACTGCGTTCGTTGACCGCCCACTGCGCGGGGTTGTTGCCGGCGGGGGTGTTCCACAGGACGCCGCCGGCCTTGTTGATGCTGAACTCGCCGGAGAGGTAGACCCCGCCCTGGCCGCTGGTGGCGCTGAGGTCGGCGTCGTCCAGGGGCTTGAGTTCAGCCTGGGCGCCGGCGCTGGCGAGCAGCAGGGCCAGGGTGAGCAGACGGGTCCTAGAGGTCATGGCTGGTCACCTTCAGGTAGTTGATGCTGAGGCCGCCGATCTCGTTGTAGCCGAAGTTGTAGCCGCCGGTGGCGGGGTTGCCGGTGCCGGACTTGAGGTTGTTGATGATGATGCTGGTGCGCGGGGCGTTGGCGTAGAAGTCGTCGGCCAGGGCCTGCTTCTGCGCGGCGGTGGTGCCGGAGGCGGTGGGGTTCTGCAGCTCCAGCACGAACTGGCCGTTGCTGCTGACGTCGAACAGCAGCGGCTGGCTCTTGCCGTAGCCCAGCGCCACGGTGGCGTAGGCGCCGCTCATGAAGAGCGTGCGGTCGCGCTGCTGTTGGGCGGTGGTGCAGTTGATGGTGCCGGCGGCGCAGGACATGAGCTGGATGCTCTTGGCGAAGACGTTCAGGCGCAGTTCGCCGACCATCTGGTTCTTCACCTTGTCGCCCCAGAGGCGCAGGTAGGAACCGTCCATGGCCAGTTCGGCGATGTCGAGGTTGATGACGTCGGTGCGCCCGGCGGCGACCTGGAAGTCGAAGCGGATGCCCAGGTCGACCTTCTCGCTGGCCCGGCTGGAGCAGGTGTTGCCGCCGGTGCTGTAGCCGCTGATGCAGGCCGACCCGCCGCTGGTGAGGCGCTCGGGGAAGGTGAACTCCAGCACCGAGATGCCGCTGGGGGTGGTCTGCACCCACTGCCCGGCATCGTTGAGGGTGCGCATCGACTCGCCCCGGGCGAAGTTGAGGGTGAAGGGGTGGTCGAGCCGGCCGATGGTCACCGGGTTGAGGTTGGTGCCGTTGTTGCTCCCGGTGGCCCCTAGGTAGAACTCTTTCACGGCGATGGGCACGTTCTGCCCGCTGCCGTTGGTGATGTCATTGAGGGTGATGATGGCGCCGCTGGCATCGAGCATCACCTTGTCCAGCACGAAGCCGATGCCGGCGCCGTCCACGGCGGACAGCTCGGAATCGTCCATGGCCTGCATCTCGGCGTTTGCCAGGGCCGGCAGCAGACACGACAACAGGGCCAGGGTGCGCATGGTCAGCACCCCTTGGTGGCGGAGCCGAGGCAGGTGTCCTGGCGGGGGATGCCGTTGAACGCCTGGTTGAAGTCGATGTTGATCGGCGACACCAGGTTGCCGTTGGCGTCCCGGTACTTGGGCATATTCAGGAAGGCGCCCTTGAGGGCGGTCATGAAGGCGTTGCTGTCCATGTCGCGCCAGGCCACATCCTGGGTCTGCAGGGAGATGAAGAAACCCTTCGCAGCGCCCTCCATGCCTGCCATGTTGCTGGTGTTGCCCACGGGCAGGGACTGGAACTGGGAGAGGTTGAAGCAGGTCTGGATACCCAAGATGCCGCAATTGTTGGAGCGAATGATGGCAAGCGCGAGATCAGATACCACCGGAAAGCAGCCGCTGGTGCACTTCAGGCCGTCGCCGTTGACCACCCCCGCACTGGATGACCTTGTAGGGTCCGCCCTGCCAGAGCTGTCGACCAGGTTCGCGTCAGCCTCCAGCGTACTGGTTTCATAGATACCCCCCAATCCTAAAAGGAATTGCTGCCCTGCGCTGGCATTGGCATAAATCGCCCTGGCCGAACCTTTGATATGCACGGGAATATTCCCGGTCAGGCTCTGGATGTCGCCCGAGAGAATCCCCTTGGCCTCGCCAAAGCCGATGCGCACCCCCACCACCTTGTTGCCCGAGTAGGCGAACTCGACGAAGGGGTTGGAGACCTTGAAGGGGTTGATGGTGTTGTCGGCATTGACGGTGCCGAGGGCGAAATTGTTGATCAGGATGTCCGACGAGCCGGCCGCCTCACCGGCGCGATCGTACTGGCCGAGCTGGAGCTTCTTGATGTTGAGCTGGGTGTCGACGTCCACCCCGAAGTTGACGCGGGTGTAGTTGATGCCGGCGTTGGCATCGGTGGTCAGGTTGATGAAGGCCTGGCCGGTGATGGTCGAGAGTTCGGCGTCATCCAGGGCTTGCATCTGGGCCTGGGCAGCGGTGGCCAGCACACTGGCGGCGAGCAGGAAGACAGTGTCCCTGAAGGGACTGCGAGACGGACGCATGGCGGGTTCCCTCACTTTTCTTGTTATCCGGGGCCGCTCTGGGGGCGGCGCGGTTCCGTGTTGCCACTATAGGGGCGCCCCCGCCAGTTAGGCCCGACCCATAGGCGGGAAAAGGGCGGAATTGCATGGGCCCCGTACCCAACGGCCGTTGCGGTTGTTACACAAATCCACACCCGGGCTTGCCGCCCTGGCTTCGGACTGGTGATGCGCCACCGCTATCCGCCCTCGGCGTTCACCCGTCTTTGGATAGCTGGGCGAGCACAGGGGTACCTGTTCAACTGCCGGCTCCAAACCAACAAGGAGCCGTTGCGATGCTAAAAGCCCAAACTCTTCCAATCGCTTTCTTTTCTCTAGGCTTCTCGCTTATGGCGATGGCTACTGACTCCCAAAGCGAACTGGAGCGCCATGTCAGCTTCATGAAAGGCGAAACCGGGGAGATCGTGCCGACAAAGCCTCGGGCGAAGCTGTTCGGGCGCCAAGCATTGGCCCTAACGAACGCACCCAGCGGTACGCTGACTGTTGGAAAGATCATCGCCTATGACGCATTCAACTACAGCCCTTACAACGATGAGCCCATCGATACGAGCAGCTTCAACATGGTGATGATGGGCTATTCGTCGGAGAGGCCGGCGATAGGATCTGTCAGTGCCGGTCTTTCAGGGATAACCAACCTGGGGATTGCCAAAATAACCAAGAGCTTCAACAACCCACCGATTCCCGAGATGGATGAGCTATGCAACCTGACGCTCACCTCCACTGAAGATCTTCAGGGTTTGAATATTGGGGGCATTTATCTGCCGCTAACCAAAACCTGGACATCAACAAAGAACGGTACGGCCTACTACGACTACGCAGTAGTCGTATGGGATGGCGCACCAAACTTTCAGTACTACATCGATCAGCACGCCTTCTGCACCACCTTCGAATCCTTCAACAGCACCTACCCCAACGGCGCCTCGGTCCCGGTGACGTTGGTGCCCTGATCGCCCAGGTGACGCACTGCGTCAGTTTGCGACTGGCGCAGGAGGGGGGCCGGGGGCGTAGAATCGCCCCAGGCCGTGCCAGGCCGTGCCTTCATGGCCTGGCATGTTTTCTGCTCCCACCCTGCCATGGCTGCCCTCCTCTCCCTCATGACCACAGACCCGGATCACGCCGACGCCCGCTGGGACGAACTGAAGAACCAGAACGACCTGGCCTGGGACCTCGACGCCATCACCGACCGCCAGCAGGCCATCGACTTCCTGCTGCGCTTCGAGAACCGCCTGTGCGTCTATTCCAGCTACGTGAAGAAGCTCTACAGCAACTACAGCTTCGTGGTGCCGGAGGAGGCCCACGGCAGCATCGCCATCCTGCCCGACGAGCAGGCCTGGCATGACACCTTCCACGAAATCCCGCCGGAGGCGGTGCAGCCCACGGGCATCCACATCCTCCCTGGCGAGACCATGGGCCACACCGGTCTGTACCTGAAGATCCCCGGCGAGCATCGCCTGGCCGCCTCCCGCGAGGTGCCCTTCCAGGAAGGCCTGAAGCTGCTGATCCAGCGCTACCAGGCCAAGCACGACCACTTCCTGCCGGTGCTGGCCAAGGGGGACCTGCGCGAGTACGAGGCGCGCATGCCGTCGCTGCACCTGCACCGCGTCGATATCTCGCGCCTGGGCCACCTGTCGCAGTTGGAGGTCAACACCATCAAGGCCGCCATCGCGGACCACCTGATCGGACTCTTCCGCCACGCCTGACCGGGTGCGGCACGCGATCCTTTGATCGCTTCGGGCTGATTCGTCGCCCCCCTCATGCAGTACAATCGCACCCTTTTTCCTGGCAGGGACCGTCTCCCACGATGATCGAACCCAAGCGCGTCTTGCGCGCCCTCGCCGAACACTGGTCGCTGCTGGAGCCGCTGTGCGAGCGCTTCGATACGGGCACCCTGAGCCTGTCCGAGCTGCGCATGCAGGTCGGCGCCCAGTTGCCGGCGGGCACGCCCACCGATATCACCGCGTTGCTCGACCAGTGGATCCGCCTGGATATCCTGGTGCCGGTGGCCAAGAGCCCCAACCGCTTCGAGCTGAACGCCCAGATCCACGACTTCCTCGCCTACCTGCGCCGCGAGCACCGCCTCGGCCTGTGCCTGGAGATCGAGGCCTACCTGCGCCACCTGGAGCGCCTGGCCGGGCACATCCAGGAAGCCTTCGAGATCCGCGACGGCAACGACCTGGCACGCCAGCTGCGCCTCTTGGACATGCGTGTGCGTGACGTGCTGAAGAAGCTCGACAACGACGAGCAGGCGCTGGTGGGCGTGGCCGAGCGGGCCAAGACCAGCGACCGGCAGATTCCGCTGCGCCAGCGCTATGCAGAAGTGCTGGCGACCTGGGACGAGTACGTCGAGCCGATGATCCAACTGGTGTCCGCCGATGGCGCCTTCGAGCAGGGCGTGCGCCGTGTGGAACAGGTGCTGCTCAAGCTGCTCGGTGAGCAGCAGCGCCTGGGTCAACTGGTGGACGATGACCTGCTGCTGCGCACCCATGCGCGCATCCTGGAGATGCAGACCACCGCCCAGTTGACCCTGCGCAAGGCCCGCGAGCTGCTGCTGCCGCTGCGCGAGGAAGCGCGCCGGCACAACGCCGTAACCCGTGGCGCGGCCCTGGCGCTCTCGGTGATCCGCAAGAAGGGCCTGGACGGGGTGCCCCAGGCGGCGATGCCGCTGTTCACCCGGCCGCAGAGCACCTTCCTCGGCAGCGCATCGCAGGTGGAGGCCTACGTCTACGCCCTGGCGCGCTTCGAGCCCAAGCCGGCGCACTTCCCCAAGGCCGGTGCCGGCCGCAAGGGCGCGCCGCCCAAGGCCCCGCGCACGGCACGGGAGATGATCGAGCGCTGCGAGCAGGCCCTGCCGCTGCCGGACCTGATGGCCTGGCTGCTGGAGCAGGAGCCGGACGGCGCCACCGACGAATTGCTGTACTGGTTCTCCCGCCTGTCGCGGGATGGCCGCTTCCAGCGCGAACGCCTCGAGCGCCGCGACTACCTCACCGCCGAGCATCAGGTCAGCCTGAGCTCCTTCGCCCTCATCAAGAGCGAAAACCATGCAACTTGATCTTTCCGAAATGACCCAGCTCCAGGCGATCTTCCGCGAGCTGTTCAAGGGCTATCACCTCTCCCGCAGCGAGCCGGAGTGCTACGCCCAGCTGTCCACCATGCAGGACCAGTACCGGGCGCTGTTCAAGGCCCTGGGCTTCGAGCTGGTGTGCGACCCGCGCGGCTTCTACTACTTCGTGCCTGAGCAGATGGGCGCGCAGGTGAACAAGACGGCGCAGCGCCTGGCGCTGTTCACCTTCATCCTGGTGGAGCACCTGGCCGACCAGGGCCGCGACCCGCTGGCAGTGCTCGACGGCGGCAGCATCGGCCGTGACGAGCTGCCGGCCCTGCTGGACAAGTACCGCGATCTGTTCCTGCAGGCCGAGGTGACCACCCACGAGGAGCTGGAGGAGAAGATCATCCGCCGCCTCACCCAGTTGGGTTTCGCCGAGGACAGCAACGGTGTGTACCGCTTCCTGCCGCCGATGCACCGCTTCCTCGATGTGTGCCTGTCGGTCCAGCACGACCGCGACCTGGCGGCCAGCCTGCACAGTACCGACCTGCCGCTGCAGGCGCCGGTGCTGATGGACGACGACGGCGACGAGCCCATCGTCAGCCTCGATCCGCAGGAAAGTCCTGTGGATGAGTCCGAAGAAGACGCCCTGGCCCGCGCCATGGCCGAAGAGCGCGCTGCACAGGAGATCGACGCATGAGCCAGGAACGCTACGGCATCCGCCGCTTCGCCCTGCTGAACACCGCCGGCTACAGCCTGGGCCTGTTCCCGCTGGAGAACCCGCTGTCGGTCTACGGCGCCAACAACCTGGGCAAGTCCGCGTCGATCAACGCACTGCAGTTCCCCATCCTGGCGCGCATGTCGGACATGAGCTTCGGCAAGTACAGCCTGGAGCAGTCGCGCAAGTTCTACTTCGCCACCGACACCAGCTACATCCTCGTGGAAGTGTCCCTGCCCCACGGCCCGCACGTGATCGGCGTGGCCGGTCGCGGCCCGGGCGGCGGTTTCGGTCACCAGTTCTTCGCCTACCAGGGCAGCCTGGACCTGGACCACTACCAGAAGAACGGCACCTGCCTGCGCCAGCGCGAGCTGTTCGCCAACCTGGAGCGCGAGGGCATCAAGGCCTACGAGCTGAAGCCCGATGAGCTGCGCCGTCTGCTGGTGGGCGGGCATACCTCGATCCCGCTGGACCTGACGCTGATCCCGCTGCGCTCCACCAGCGAGCACAGCCTGAAGACCTTCCGCGCGCTGTTCATCAACCTGCTGCACATGCGCGAGATCACTGCGGCCAAGCTCAAGCAGCTGTTCCTCGATGCGTTCGAGCACAGCCTGCGCTCGGGCAGCGTGGACTACATCGCGGCCACCGAAGAGGCCTTCCGCGATGTGCGCCGCATGGAGCAGGACTACCAGGCGCTGGTGGCTGCCGGCCCGCTGGTGGAGGCGCTGGCCAACGGCGTGACCCAGCGCGAGATCCTGCGCGGCAAGCTGCATCGCCTGTCGCCCCTGCTGGACTCGCTGCTGGGCACCTGGCACGACTACTCGGGTGCGCGCCGCGAGGAGCTGGTGATCCAGGCCGAGCACTACCGCAGCGAGCAGGACGGCCTGCAGAACGAGCAGCGCGGTGGCACCACCGAGCTGATGCGCCTGGAGCGCGAGATCACCGAGACCCAGCGCTGGCTGGGTGAGCTGGCGGTTCTGAAGAACCGCTTTGCGCTGGTGGAAGACGCCAAGGTGCTGGAGCAGCAACTGCTGGCCGCGAAGGACGCCCACGACGAGCTGGCCGGTGCGCTGGCGCAGTCCCGCCAGTTCTCCACCGAGGACCTGGACGAGCGCGTGCGCGATCTGGAGAAGCGCCTGAAGGCGGTGAAGCAGCAGCTCGACCATGCCGACAACAACAGCTACTCGCGCCTGCGCGAGGAGTTCTCCCAGGCCGACGTGGATCGCCTGATGCGCCTGTTCAACGGCCAGCTATTCAGCCTGCCACTGGGCGAGAAAGGCATCCAACTGGATGACGCGGATGCCTGGGTGAAGACCCTGGAAGCGGTGCTGGATGGCTTCAAGGGCGATCACTTCATCGCCCCCGGCCTGGAGGTGGACCTTTCCCACATCGAGCCACCGGCCCTGCAGGCCCTGGCCGACCGGGCGGCGCTGCGCGACCAGAAGGACCGCCTGGAGCGCGAGCTGAAGCAGTTGAAGACCCAGCAGTCCGTGGCCGCCGACCGTTCCGCGAGCAAGGCCCAGGCCGAGCAGTTGTACCAGGCGGTGCTGGATGCGCAGAAGGCCCTGGAGGACTTCCGCAAGACCCAGACCCTGACCGCCGAGGAGCCCGCCAAGCTGGAGAAGCTGGCGGTGCTGGAAGCCTCGCAGGACGAGCTGAAGCGCTCCAGCGATGCGTTCACCGAGCGTGTCCAGCAGCTGTCCGCCAAGCTGCAGCTGGTGGGCCGTCAACTGGCCGACCTGGAAGCCAAGGAACGCACCCTGGAAGACGCCCTGCGTCGTCGCCAACTGCTGCCGGCCGACCTGCCCTTCGGTACGCCGTTCACCGACCCGGTGGACGACAGCCTCGATAACCTGTTGCCGCTGCTCAACGACTACCAGGACACCTGGCAGGCGCTGCAACGCATCGATGGCCAGATCGACGCGCTCTATGCCCAGGTCCGCCTGAAGGGTGTGGCGAAGTTCGACAGCGAGGAAGATGCCGAGCGTCGTCTGCAACTGCTGATCAACGCCTACGCCCACCGCCAGGACGAGGCGCTGACCCTGGCCAAGGCCCGCCGTGCGGCGGTGACCGACATCGCCCGGACCCTGCGCAACATCCGCAGCGACTACGACAACCTGGAACACCAGTTGGCGCTGTTCAACCGCGAGATCAACAAGCGGCAGGTGTCGAACCTGGCGAGCTTCCGTATCGTGCTGGCGCCGAACAAGGATGCGCTGCGCCACATCGATCAGATCATCCACAGCGCCGGCCAGTACGAGGAAGGCGAGACGCTGTCGGTGTTCGACCTGACCCAGTCCGCCGAGCAGGACGCGAAGAACGAGGAGGCCAAGGAGTACCTGGCACGCCTGGTGGCGGCCAACGGCAACCAGTTGGGCCTGAAGGACCTGTTCGAGCTGGCGTTCGAGATCACCAAGGTGCATGGCCAGCCGGTGATCCACACGGACATCGATGGCGCGGCGTCCAACGGTACGACCATGACCATCAAGGCGCTGACCAACATGTACCTGTTGCTGCACCTGATGGACCGCGAGCAGGCCGGGCGCATCCGCCTGCCCTACTACCTGGACGAGGCGGCGGACATCGACGAGCGCAACCAGCAGGCGCTGATCGAGACCAGCGCGCAGTTGGGCTTCACGCCCATCCTGGCGTCGGTGAAGCCGCAGGTTTCGGCCCATGTGGCCATCGACCTGGAAGGCGGCAGCGGCCCGAACGGCATCTACATCGACGAGGCGGACTGGAAGTTCATCAAGCCCCGCGAGAAGGCGGCCAGCCCGGCTACCACTGAGGCGACGGGCTCCGAGGTGGAGCCCGCCTGATCGGGATGCTGTTTCGCTGACAACAAAAAGGGCCGCTTCGCGGCCCTTTTCGTTATCGGGGTGGGGTCATTTGCCGAGTTCGATCTTCGGTGCCCATTTCAACCACTCTTCGTTGAGTTCGTCGTGCAGGGCGAAGGTCTGGCCGGGGATGGCCGGGCTGCCCATCTGGGCGTTGTCCGGGGTGGCGAAGGCGATGCCGCCTTCCAGCAGCGCTTCGAGGGACTCGGTGCGTACCTTCACGCCTTTGAACAGGCCGGCGTCGATGCCGACGCCGCTGGCATTCCAGAAGCGCGTGCCACTGCGCACCAGGGGTGCGTAGCGGGGCTCGATGAGGATGTGGATCAGCACCCGGTCGGCGGAGCTGCCGAGTTCGAAGCTCTCGACCTTGCCCACCGGCACTTCGCGGTAGCTGACCACGACGCCGGGCTTGATGGAACCCCGGCGGGCGGTGCTGAGGGTGACGCGCAGGCCCTCTTCCCGGGCGATGGTGGACGGCGGCTGGGTCAGGGCGGTGAAGCGCGTCTGGCTGGCACCCTTGCGCATGGACGGCTGGACTTCGAGGTACTGGCCGCTGACCAGGGTGTCGAGGTTGGCGGTGCGTACCAGGCCGAGCTCGGGCTTGACCACCCAGAACTGGGTGCCTTCGCGGGCGATGCGCTCGGCGGACTCGGTGATGCGTGCGACTACGACGACACGGCTGAGGTCGTCCGCCAGGGAGATGCGCTCGACGCTGCCGACGTCCAGGCCCTTGTAGCGGACCGGGGTGCCTTCGCGCAGGCCGTCGGCCTGGGGCATGAGGATCTCCACCAGGGTGCCTTTGCCGAGGGCGAGGTTCTCGTTGTCGTAGAGGGTGAAGCGGCGCGGCTTGGTGACGGGGGTGGCCTTGGCGTCGGGGGTGGCGAAGGCGATGCCGCCGGCGAGCAGGGTCTGCAGGGACTCGCTCTTCACTTCGACGCCGGAGAGCCCGCCTTTGATGCTGACGCCGCTGACATTCCAGAAGCGGGTGGATTCGTTCACCAGGGAGGCGAACTCGGGCTCGATGTGCACGCCGACCACGACGCGCTGGCGGTCGCGGGAGAGCTGGTAGCTCTGGATGCTACCGACGCGCATCTGCTTGTAGAGGATAGGGCTGCCGACATCGAGGGAGCCGAGCTTGTCGCTGGTGAGCACCAGGTGCAGGCCGGGGGCGTCGGTGTTGAGCGGCGGAGCCTTGGGCCGTGCGGTGAATTCGCGGGTGGGGGTGCCGCTCTTGGCGAAGCGCACGGCGATGTAGTTGCCCTTCACCAGCGCTTCGATGCCGCTGATGCCGGCGAGGGAGATGGAGGGTTTGACCGTCCAGAACTCGGTGCCTTCGACGAGGAAGTCTTCGGTGCGGGGCTCCATGGTCAGTTCGGCAGTGGCGCCGGCAAAGTTCTTGTCCATGTCGAGCTTCTTGAGGGTGCCGACCTGGACGCCGTTGTACATGACGGGGGTGTTGCCGGGGTTTAGGCCGCTGACGTCTTCCATGCGCAGCATGACCTTGAGCCCGGCCTCGGCGGCTTCGAAGCCGTCGTACAGGCGGAAGGGGATGCTGGGGTCGGTGGGCGGGCTGTCCTGGCGGTTCTCGGGCGTGGCGAAGGCGATGCCGCCGGCGGCCATGCTGAGCAGCGATTCGGTGCGGATCTTCACCCCGGAGAGGCCGGCGGTGACGTTGAGGCCGCTGGCGTTCCAGAAGCGGGTGTGTTTGCGCACGAGGTGGGCGTAGGGCTGTTCGACCAGCACCTTGATCTCGACGGTGCGCTGGTCGGCGGCGAGCTGGTAGCTCTTCACCTGGCCGACCTGGATCTGCCGGTAGTAGACGGGGCTGCCCTGTTCCAGCGAGCCGAGGCGCTCGGCCTTGAGGGTGATGTGCAGGCCGGGCAGCGAGTCGGAAAGCGGCGGCGGTTCGGCGAGGGCGTGGTACTTGCGCTCGGGCTCGCCCTTGACCGGGTCGATGGCGATGTAGATGCCGGAGACGAGGGTTTCCAGCCCGGTGACGCCAGCGAGGGAGACGCGGGGGCGGACCAGCCAGAAGCGGGTTTCCTTGCTCAGGTAGGGCTCGGCCTCCTTGAGCACTTCGACGGTGGCGACCACGCCCTTGATGTCGTCGCTGACATGCAGGTCGGTGACCTTGCCAACCTGGATGCCCTTGTACATGAGCTGGGTCTTGCCGACCTGGATGCCTTCGCCGTTCTCGAAGTAGATGGTGATGTTGATCCCGGCTTCGTTCATGGACTTCCAGCCCAGCCAGAGGCCGATCGCGAGCGCTATCAGGGGCAGGACCCAGATGGCGGACCAGTTGGTGGTTTTCTTCTTCGTGGGCTTGGGCAGGTCAGCCATGCTCGTCGTCCATATCGGTGTTGTCCCAGATGAGTCGGGGGTCGAAGGTCACTGCCGCCACCATGGTGAGGACCACGACGCTGGCGAAGGCCGCGGCGCCGATGTTGGCCTCGATGCTGGCGAGGTTCCCGAAATTGACCAACGCCACGAGGATGGCGATCACGAAGATGTCCAGCATGGACCAGCGGCCGATCCATTCGATGAATCGGTACATGAGGATGCGCTGGCGGGCGGACATCGGTTGGTGGCGTTGTACGGAGTAAAGCAGCAGGGCGATGCCCACGAGCTTGAAGGTGGGCACGAGGATGCTGGCGGTGAAGACGACCAGGGCGATGGGCAGCATGTCGGCGTGGATCAGCTCGATGACGCCCCCCATGATGGTGGAGGGCGAACCCTTGCCGAAGAAGTTGACCGTCATGATCGGCAGCACGTTGGCCGGGATGTAGAGGATGGTGGCAGTCAGCAGCAGGGCCCAGGTGCGTACCAGGCTGTCGGGCCGGCGGGCGTGAAGACGGGAGCCGCAGCGCGTGCAGCTGGGGGCTTCGTCATCGGGGGCCGGCCGGTTGAGCTGATGGCATTCGCCGCAGACGAGGATGCCGGCATCAAGCGCTCTCACTGGCGTGCCCTCCCTCGCCCAACGCGTCCCAGACCTGATGGGGCGACATGGTGACTTCGAGCCAGACCTGGGACAGCAGAAGGCCGATGAAGCAGGCCAGGCCGATGCCGAGGTGCAGGTCGGCGAGGTCGATCAGTTTGACGATGCTGACGAGGATGCCCATGAGGTAGACCTCGAGCATCCCCCACTCACGCAGATGGTGATACAGGCGGTACAGGTGCAAGCCCACCACCTGGTAGCGCCGCCAGCGAATGCACAGCAGGACCAGCAATTGGCAGACGAGCTTGAGGAACGGGATGACCATGCTGCAGAGGAACACCAGCACGGCGACGCCCTGCATGCCGCTGTCGTAGAGGCCGAGCACGCCGGTCCAGATGGTGTCCTGGGTGGTCTGTCCGAGCAGGTTGAGCTTCATGATCGGCAGGAAGTTCGCCGGCACGAAAAGCAGCAGGGCAGTGAGCACGAGGGCCATGGCCCGTCGCTCCATGTGCGCACGGTGGACGATCAACTCGTAGCCACAACGGGGGCAGCAGGCTTTCTGCTCCTCTTCGACGTGCTGGCGATGCATCAGCAGGTCGCATTCGGGGCAGGCGAGCAATTCCTCCAGGGGGTATTCGGACAACGGGCGGACTTCAGCCGAGTCAGGCATACGGGGAGCTCACGGAGATTCGCGCTTATTCTAGACGAGCACAGCGCCAAAAGAGACTGCCCGAGTGTGACTGCATCTGGCCGGGCGGGGTTCATTTCTCGCCCTGCTCCAAAGTCGGCACCTGGAGCGTTCATGCACTGCAACAGCGTTTCAGCCGGCTATATGCGCGTCGGAGTTCAGTGCGATTTTCTTCCG
>NZ_LXJQ01000074.1:0-22517 GCF_001728925.1 Pseudomonas sp. 1D4 | reverse complement strand
CGTAGCTCACCGCATCCGACGGGTGGGGCGCGGAGCGGCGTGGGATGGGCTGAGCCGTGCGAAGCCCATCGGGGCGGGGGCGGCGTGGGGCGATGCGGTTCGCCGAGCTCACCGCATCCTACGGGGGCACGGAGCGGCCGTGGGATGGGCTGCGCTGTGCGAAGCCCATCGGGGCGGGGCACAGAGCGGGCGGGTCAACCTTCGTCGGCGACGGGGCGGCGCAGGGTGAAGGCGCCACGCAGCTCGCCTTCACGGAAGCCGGTGGCCTGGTCGTCGGGGTAGCGCTCGCGGATCAGGCGGGCCAGCTTCGGCTCGACCTGGGTGCCGTGGCAGGCGAGGCAGGGCGCGCCGGTGGCGATGGGCTTCATCACCCGCACTTCACCATCGACCACCTCGGCGCGCTGCATGCCGGCCAGGGATTCACCGGCCTGGGCGCGGCGGGCGAAGTCCTCCAGTACCTGGCGCTCCCAGGCGTCCGGGACGTTGGCCGGGTTGCGCACCTTGAGGGCGGTGCGGCCGACGCGCCAGCCGTCCTGCCCGTGGGCCTCGGCGATGCCGGGGGCGAGGGTCTGACAGGCCGTCACGGCCTGGGCCGGGCCGCCCTGGCGCATGGCGCCCTGGACGGTCTCCAGCAGGTGCTTCTGGAACGCCGGGATCAGCGCGGCACCTTCGGCAATGCGGGCGTCGAGGCTCTCGGCCTGGGCGCTGGCGCACAGCCCCAGGCAGGCGGCGAACAGGGGGTAACGCATGACGAACTCCTTGGCCGCGTCGCAGCAGCGATCCTTCGCGGCGGTGGTGAAGAGGCGAGGCCGCTCAGCGGCGCGTGCAGGTGTTGATGCCCAGCAGCGGGTAGGCCGGGCAGAAACGGAACAGCCCGGTGAGCAGCGGGACGATGCCGATATACCCCCAGGCGCCGATCACGCCGAACACCGCGAGGGCGATCAGCAACAGGCCAGCGACGAGGCGCAGGGTGCGGTCGAGGGTTCCAATGTTGGGGGTCATGGCGGGTCTCCTTCAGTGGCCGCGCGGGCGATCCAGCGCGGTGAACAGCGCCATGCCGGCGAGCATGGCGGCAACGAACAACAGCACCTGCCAGTGGCCGGTCAGCAGCAGCGCCACTGCCGGGCCGGGGCAGATGCCGGCGATGCCCCAGCCGATGCCGAACAGCAGGCTGCCGCCGATCAGGCGGCGGTCGAGGTCGCGGCGCTCGGGCAGGCGCATGGGCTCGCCCAGCAGCGAGCGGTCCTGCCGCCGGGCCCAGGCCATGGGCAGCAGGGCGGCGCCGATGGCACCGGCCATCACCAGGGCCAGGGACGGGTCCCAGGCGCCGGCCAGGTCGAGGAAGCCGAGTACCTTGGCCGGGTCGGCCATGCCGGCCAGCAGCAGGCCGAGGCCGAACACCAGGCCGGCGAGGAATGCGCTGAGGCGGTTCATCTCAGGCCCCCAGCACATGGCGGATGACGAAGACGCTGGCAAAGCCGCTGGCCATGAAGCAGGCCACTGCCACCAGGGAGCGCGGCGACAGCCGCGACAGGCCGCAGACGCCGTGGCCACTGGTGCAGCCGGCGCCATAGCGCGTGCCCACCCCCACCAGCAGGCCGGCCGCCACCAGGCCGAGGACGCCGGTGTGGAATTGCGGTTGCGGCCACTGGCCCAGCAGGCCCCAGAGCAAGGGGGCGAGCAGCAGGCCGAGGAGGAACAGGGCCTTCTCGCCCCGCCCCTCGCTGCCCGTTTGCAGCAGCGCGCCCAGCAGGCCGCTGATGCCGGCGATGCGCCCGTTGAAGGCGGCGAAGGCGCCCGCCGCCAGGCCGATCAGCACGCCACCGGCCAAGGCGGAGCCGGGGGTGAAGGCCATCCAGTCGATGTGCATGGGGTCTCCTCGTTGACCATCAGGCGCAGCGTTCTCGCTCGCCAATATACCCATAGGGGTATTTAGCTACAGCGCAAACGTGCCGGCAAGCGGCCATTTCGCCGCAGCGGATGAACGGTCAAGGAGAAAGGCGGAGCCCCGGAGGGCTCCCGAGGCAGGCTCAGCCGCGCTTGACGGCCTGGAGGGTGTAGCTGAGGGGCAGGCGGTCGGGGGCTTCGCTGAGGCGCCATTCGCCGCCGCTGACGCGGTGCATCCGCCCTGGCAGGGCCTCCCAGGGCAGGCTGCGGTGTTCTTCCAGCCCGGTGAGGGTCATGCCGTTCTCCAACAGTGCGGTGATGATCTCGCCGAGGCCGTGGTTCCACTCGTGGGTGCGGGTGGCGGTGAGGGGGCGGTCGGTTTCGACGTAGCTGCTGGCATCGTCCCAGATCATCGGTTCGGGGCGTTCGAAGTAGGGGTATTCGATCACCAGGCCGTCGGTACGCTCCTCGTTCACGGTCCACAACATGGGGTGCCCGTCGCGGATGAACAGCCAGCCGCCAGGCTTGAGCAAGGCCGCAACGGTACGCGCCCAGTCGCGGATGCTGGGCAGCCAGCAGAGGGCGCCGATGCCGGTGTAGACGAAGTCGAAGCTGGCGCGCGGCAGCACGCTGTCGGCGGAGCAGACCTCGGCCTCGACGAACTCCAGCGGGGCATCGCAGCGCCGTGCCAGTTCGCGGGCCTGTTCGAGGGACATGGGGGAGAAGTCGAGGCCGGTCATGCGGGCGCCGAGGCGCGCCAGGGAAAGGGTGTCGGTGCCGATATGGCACTGCAGGTGCACGCCGCGCAGGCCGACGATGTCGCCGAGGCGCGGCTGGTCGAAGCGCACCACGTCGGAGAGGTGGCCGGGGTCTCTGACGAAGCGCTCCACCTGGTAGTCCGCCGAGGCGGCGTGCAGGGGGGCGCGGTCATCCCAGTTGGCGCGATTGAGGTCCAGGTATCCGTTCATGGGGTCTTCCTGTCTTCCGTGAAGGCTGTCGATGCTGCGCCTCGGGGGCGCCTCCGTCCATATACCGGCGACGGCGGGTACTGTCGGATTAAGCTGCAGTCGATGACGTGCGCGCTGTAAGGCTATAAGTGCGAGGCCGAGTAGGCGTCCCAGGGCAGCAGCACGGTATCCACGGCGGCGTCCACCGGAATGGAGACGACGGTGGCCACCGGGCAGACCACGCTGAGCCAGCAAAACAGCGAGGCATAGGCCCCGTAGCCGGGGTACAGGTCGAAGCTGAGCAGCATGACGTCGGCCTTCACGCCCTTGTAGTAGTCGTGGCCGATCAGCCCGCTCGGGGTGTGGTCGTCGGCGCGGCCGAGCAAGGTGCCGCAGCCGCTCAGGGCCAGGCAGGTGAGTGCGGTGATGAGGGTTCGCATGGTCCGTCACGCCAGGGATGGAGGGGGGCGCAGCCTACCCCATCGGCGCCTCTGCGGTCCGTGAACGGCTGCGACATCTCGACACGCCAGGCGTGCCGGCGATCATCCCGACCTCGGCTGCAGCCCTCGCCAACCTTGACATGCGCGAGAACTGGCTAAGCTTGCACTGCGACACCCAGCCGCATTACCCACACCTTGTGCAGGGAGATGGCCAGGATCAAGAATAGGGACCATTCATACCCCAAGGGGTATCTGGCATGCACACACGTCGTACGCTCATGTCCTCGCGCACCCTGGTCAGGGAAATCACCTGCATCCTGCTGATCAAGCTCCTGCTGCTCTGGGGCATCAAGACGCTCTGGTTCGACGCCCCCACGGTCCCCCGTGACGGCGCATCACGTACGGCGGCCCGCCTGCTCGATGCGCCCACGCCCCCTTCCGCATCCCCCCACCCATCCACTGAGGAGAGCCCGAGATGATCACGGAAGCAGTCGTCGATCTATCGCGCCTGCAGTTCGCCCTGACTGCGATGTACCACTTCCTGTTCGTGCCCCTGACGCTCGGCCTGTCGTTCCTGCTGGCGATCATGGAGTCGGTGTACGTGATGACCGGCAAGCAGGTGTACAAGGACATGACGCAGTTCTGGGGCAAGCTGTTCGGCATCAACTTCGCCCTCGGCGTCACCACCGGGCTGACCATGGAGTTCCAGTTCGGTACCAACTGGGCCTACTACAGCCACTACGTGGGGGACATCTTCGGGGCGCCGCTGGCCATCGAGGGCCTGATGGCGTTCTTCCTCGAATCCACCTTCATCGGCCTGTTCTTCTTCGGCTGGGACCGCCTCACCCGCGTGCAGCACCTGACCGTGACCTGGCTGGTGGCGCTGGGCTCGAACCTCTCGGCGCTGTGGATCCTGATCGCCAACGGCTGGATGCAGAACCCGGTGGGCGCGGAGTTCAACTTCGAGACCATGCGCATGGAGCTGACCGACTTCGGCGCCCTGCTGTTCAACCCGGTGGCCCAGGTCAAGTTCGTCCACACCGTGGCGGCCGGCTACGTGACCGGTGCGATCTTCGTGCTGGCGATCTCCAGCTGGTACCTGCTGAAGAAGCGCGACCTGGGCTTCGCCCGCCGCTCCTTCGCCATCGCCTCGGCCTTCGGCCTGGCGTCGATCCTCTCGGTGATCGTGCTGGGCGACGAGTCCGGCTACGAGATCGGCGACGTGCAGAAGACCAAGCTGGCGGCCATCGAGGCCGAGTGGGATACCCACCCGGCACCGGCAGGCTTCACCCTGTTCGGCATTCCCGACCAGGAGGCCATGCGCACCGACTACGCCATCCGGATTCCCTATGCGCTGGGGCTGATCGCCACCCGTTCGCTGGACAAGGAGGTCACCGGCATCAAGGACCTGCTGGTGCAGCACGAAGCACGCATCCGCAATGGCATGAAGGCTTACGCGCTGCTGGAGCAACTGCGCGGCGGTGACCGCAGCGAGGCCACCCTGGCGGCCTTCAACGCGGTGAAGCTGGACCTGGGCTACGGCCTGCTGCTGAAGAAGTACACCGACAAGGTGGTGGACGCGACCGACGAGCAGGTGCGCCAGGCCAGCCTGGACACCATCCCCGATGTGCTTTCGCTGTTCTTCAGCTTCCGCATCATGGTGGCTGCCGGCTTCCTCATGCTGGCGCTGTTCGCCTGTGCCTTCTGGGCCTCGGCGCGCAAGAACGAGGAGCGCAAGCCCTGGCTGCTGAAGTGGGCGCTGTGGAGCCTGCCGCTGCCATGGATCGCCGCGCAGACCGGCTGGTACGTGGCCGAGCACGGCCGCCAGCCGTGGTCCATCGGCGAGGTGCTGCCGACGCACCTGTCGGCGTCGAGCCTGAGTGCCGGCGATGTGTGGGGCTCGCTGACCGCGCTGATCGCCTTCTACAGCCTGCTGCTGGTGGTGGAGATGTACCTGATGATCCGCTTCGCGCGGCTCGGGCCCTCCAGCCTGCACACCGGGCGCTACCACTTCGAGCAACAACCGGCCGCTGCCTGAGGAGACCGTCATGCTGGATTACGAAAGCCTCAAGCTGATCTGGTGGGTCCTGGTGGGCGTGCTGCTGATCGGCTTCGCCCTGACGGATGGCTTCGACCTGGGGGCGGCGGCGCTGCTGCCGATCGTCGGCCGCACCGACACTGAGCGCCGGGTGGTGATCAACACCATCGCGCCGCACTGGGACGGTAACCAGGTCTGGCTGATCACCGCCGGCGGTGCGCTGTTCGCCGCCTGGCCGCTGGTCTACGCCGCCGCCTTCTCGGGTTTCTACTGGGCGATGCTGCTGGTGCTGTTCGCCCTGTTCGTGCGCCCGGTGGGCTTCGACTACCGCAGCAAGCTGGCCAACACCCGCTGGCGGCAGACCTGGGACTGGGGGCTGTTCGCCGGGGCGCTGGTGCCTTCGCTGGTGTTCGGGGTGGCCTTCGGCAACCTGCTGCTGGGCGTGCCCTTCCAGTTCGACGCGGACCTGCGGGTGAGCTACCACGGCAGCTTCTGGCAACTGCTCAACCCCTTCGGCCTGGTGGCCGGGGTGACCAGCCTGTCGATGCTGATGCTGCACGGGGCCACCTGGCTGATGATGCGCACCGAGGGCGATGTCGCGGTCCGCAGCCGGCGCGCGGCGCAGGTGGCGGCGCTGGTGTACCTGGCGGCCTTCCTCGCTGCGGGGGCCTGGCTGTGGCTGGGCGGCATCGGCGGGCAGGTGATCGCCGCCCCGCTGGAGACCGGCAAGGCGTTGAGCCCGCTGGCCAAGCAGGTGGCCGCCGGCAACCCCGGCTGGCTGGGCAACTACGCGGCCTACCCGTGGACCATGCTCGCGCCGGTGCTCGGCGTGCTCGGCGCGCTGCTGGCCCTGGCCGGCGCCTCGGCGCGGCGCGGCGGCCTGGCCTTCCTCGGGTCGAGCCTGGCCATCGTCGGCACCCTGTGCACCGCCGGCTTCGCGCTGTTCCCCTTCGTCATGCCGTCCTCGCTGGACCCGATGTCGAGCCTGACGGTGTGGGATGCGGTGTCCAGCCACAAGACCCTGGGGATCATGTTCGTGGTGGCCTGCCTCTTCGTGCCGCTGATCCTGATCTACACCCTCTGGAGCTACGCGAAGATGTGGGGCCGGGTGACCACCGCGCACATCGACGAAAACACCCATCGCCTCTATTGAAGGAGCCCGACCATGTGGTACTTCGCCTGGATACTCGGTGTGCTGCTGGCCTGCAGCTTAGGGATCATCAATGCGCTGTGGCTGGAAACCACGCAGAACCTGGATGAGGACGCCAGTGACTGAGCCCCGCGCCCTGAGCGCCGCCCCGCTGGGGCGTGCGCTCTCGCTGCTGCTGGCGACGCCGCTGGCGCTGCTGTTGCTGATCCACCCCGGCGCCTTCGTCGATGACGCAGGCACTTACTCCCACGGGCTGCTGATGCTGACCATGCTCGGCATCAGCGGCGGCTTCGTCCACGGCGTGGGCTTCGTTCCGCGTGCCCTGCCCTGGCGTCTGCTGTTCAGCCCCTGGTGCGCCTGGCCGTTGCTGCTGCTGGGCTATGCGCTACTGGCCCGGGCGCAGGGTTTCTGAACGCTCCCGCGCAAGGCGGGGGGGGGTATCTGCAGTTGTGAAGTTGTCGAACTGGTCAACTTCCAATTGCACTTCGTCCCTGTTCGAAAGTGTTATCACCGCCACGCCAGTGCATTCATCAGACGGTTAAGCTGCACAACTCCCGTGCATGCCCATCAGAACTTCAACGAACCGTTGCCTGGTATATCCGGGTGATCGACACGCGGCATTCCGAACAAGAAGCCTTGCAGCCACTCGGCATTTACCGCGCAGGCAAGTTGATGGTCGGCCAGGGTTTCGATGCCTTCGAGAACCACCACCGGGGATATGTCCCGGCAGGTTTCGACGACCTGTTCCAGACGCCTGAGTGCCGCACCGCCCTCCCGCGCTTCCACCAGGTAGCTGCGGTCGATCTTGATGATGCCGGGGCGCGCTTCGGCAACGAAATCCAGGGTGAAGCAGCCGGCACCGAGGTCGTCTACCGCCACCTTGCAGCCCAGGTGGGTGAAGTGACGGAAGAACGCCAGGGCATCGGCGTGGCTGCCGAAACGGGCGCTCTCGGTGATCTCGATGACCAGCCGCCCGGCGAGTTCCGGACGGTCCTGGAACAGGCTGGTCAGCGCCTCCCAGCCGGGGTCGAGGGCCGCGCTCAGGGCCGAGATGTTGCAGCCGAGGGTCAACGCCGGGCTGCGATCCAGCAGGCGCACGACGTTGGACACCACCGAAGCGTCCAGCAGGCGGATGCGCCCCAGGCGCTCCAGCAAGGCGATGGGGTTGCAGGGAAACGGCTCGGCCAGGCTGCGCAACAGGCCTTCGTAATAGAGAACACGATGGGGGTTCCGGGAATGAACCACAGGTTGAAAGGCCAGGCCCAACTTCCCATCGTTCAATGCATCGTAGAACTCGCAGGCAAGATCACTGGATTGGGACATGCACGCACACAAGGACGACCTCGATGAATGTTTTAAATCCACAAAGAACCGGCACGTGCGAGTGCCTGCACGCATATAGGACTTTGTGAAGTTTTTCACGGAAATTATCCTATTGCGAAGAAATGCGCGGTAAGTGTCCGGGGACACCTTTTCCTTGTCCTGAAGTACAGGGCGACCCCACTTCCAAGAACTTGATGACCCGTCCTGGATAGATTCATGTACGCGATCACCGCCGCCTGTTCGAAGGTCCTGTGGAAGGCCCTGGTCAAGTCAGGAGTCGACCCGGACAGCCTGGCGATCCCCGCGCAGGAGATCGAGGCCGCGCTGGCCAGCGGCGCGCCGATCCGGACGGCAGTGATCTACGGCCTGTTCGACGAGGCGTTGCGGCAGACCGGCAACCCCGACCTGGGCCTGCTGGCCTACCACTACGCTCACCCCTCGGTGTGGAGCCCGTTCACCTACAGCATCATGTCCGCCCCGACCCTGGGCGACGCACTGGAACGGATGGTGGAGTACCACCCGCTGATCAGCAGCGGCTCGCAACTGTTCCTCGATCGGGACAGCGCCGGCAACCTGGTGTTGCAGGGGCGCGAGCTGGGCCAGCAGGGCGCCCCCAGAGCCTTCCTCGACGCCGGCGCAGCGCTGGTCCTGGCCTTGATCCACTGGCTGGAGCCCTATCACCGGCCGATGCCGCTCCGCGTGGAGTTCGCCTACCCCGAGCCGGAGAACACCGCCCGCCTGGCACGCCTGTTCGGCCCGGACCTGGTGTTCTCTGCGCGCACCAACGCCCTGGTGTTCTGCCCGTCCATCGCCGAGCTGCCGTTGCCCACCGCCGACGAGGCGCTGGACGCGCTGCACGCCGAGCGCGCCCAGCACATGGCCCACGAGATCCTCAAGGGTTCGGTGGCGGCCCGGGTTCGTCGCCTGCTGATGGAGCTGATGGCCGCCCAGGCGCGCCCTACCCTGCCGGACATCGCCGAGCGCCTGGGCATCAGCCCGCGCAGCCTGCAGAACGCGCTGGACCGCGAAGGCACCCACTTCAAGGTGATCGCCGACGATTGCCGCCTGCGCCTGGCCCACGATTACCTGCGGCGCTCCACGCGGAGCATCAAGTACATCGCCACCACCCTCGGCTTCAACGACCCGAGCAGCTTCCACAAGGCCTGCCTGCGCTGGTTCGGCATGTCGCCCAACCGCTATCGCGCCGACCTCGGCTGAATACCCGAAGGTTTCAGCGCGCCGCCGCATATATCAAAAAAATATAAATATATAACCGGATGGCAGCTATGCTCAGCGTCATAAAAATACCCCAAGGGGTATTTAAGGAGAGCTGAACCATGAATGCCCACGTTGAACCCTTCTTCGATCCCGCCACCTTCACCTACAGCTACGTGGTGAGCGACCCAACGTCCCGGCGCTGCGCCGTGGTCGACTCGGTGCTCGACTACGACCCCGCCGCCGGTCGCACCTCCACCGCCAGCGCCGACCGCCTGATCGCCTACGTGCGCGAACAGGGGCTGACCCTGGAGTGGATCCTGGAGACCCACGTCCACGCCGACCACCTGTCCGCCGCGCCCTACATCCAGCGCCAACTGGGCGGCAGGCTGGCCATCGGTGAGCACATCACCGTGGTGCAGCGGACCTTCGGCACGCTGTTCAACGCCGAGAGCGGTTTCGCCACCGACGGCAGCCAGTTCGACCACCTGCTCAAGGACGGCGACCGTTTCAGCGTTGGCGGCATCGAGGCTCAGGCACTGCACACCCCCGGCCACACCCCGGCCTGCATGACCTACCTGATCGGCGATGCCGCATTCGTCGGCGACACCCTGTTCATGCCCGACTACGGCACCGCCCGCTGCGACTTCCCCGGTGGCAACGCCCGTACCCTGTACCGCTCCATCCGCCGGCTGTTCACCCTGCCGGACGCCACCCGCCTGTTCATGTGCCACGACTACAAGGCGCCGGGGCGCGAGCACTTCCTCTACCAGACCAGCGTAGGCGAGGAACGTGCCCACAACGTGCACGTACACGAAGGCATCAGCGAAGACGACTTCGTCGCCATGCGCCAGGCCCGCGACGCCACCCTCGGCATGCCTGCCCTGATCCTGCCCTCGGTGCAGGTCAACATGCGCGCCGGGCAGTTGCCGCCGGCCGAGGACAACGGTACCCGCTACCTGAAGATTCCCTTGAACGCACTCTGAGGGACCGACCATGGACAGCATCAAGCGCCTCACCCCCTTCATCGCCGTCTCCACCCAACTGCAGCCGACGGACATGGGCACCCTGGCCGCCGCGGGCTACCGCTGCGTGATCAACAACCGGCCGGACAACGAGGGCGAGCAGCAGCCCAGCTCCGCCGAAATGCAGGCCGCCGCCCAGGCCAACGGCCTGGACTACCATCACCTGCCGGTGGTGTCGGGGCAGATCCGCGAGGCCGACGTCGAAGCCTTCAACGCCCTGCTCGCCCAGGTGCGTGGCCCGGTTCTGGCCTACTGCCGGACCGGCACCCGCTCCTGCAGCCTGTGGGCCCTCAGCGAGGCGCATCACCTCGACCCACAGGCCCTGCTGGCCACCGCCCGCGAGGCCGGCTACGACCTCAGCGGCCTGACCCCGCGACTGGAACAGCGCTGGCAGGACGCACCGCGCGCCGAGCCCAGCCACGCCAGCCCCGGCCAACGCTACGACGTGGTGGTGGTGGGCGGCGGTGCCGCCGGCTGCGCCGTGACCGCCAGCCTGCTCAAGCGTGAGCCCGGCCTGCACATCGCCGTGGTGGAGCCCCGTGACCAGCACCACTACCAGCCCGGCTGGACCCTGGTGGGCGCCGGCGTGTTCGACCGCGCGCGCACCGAGCGCCCCATGGCCCAGTGCATCCCGCCCCAGGCGCAGTGGGTGCATGCCGCCGTGGCCGCCTTCGAGCCGGACCAGCAGTGCGTGGTGCTGGAAGACGGCACCCGCCTCGCCTACCGGGCCCTGGTGGTATGCCCCGGGCTGAGCCTGGACTGGGGCGCCATCGACGGCCTGGAGGAAACCCTCGGCCGCAACGGCGTCACTTCCAACTACCGCTTCGAGCTGGCGCCCTACACCTGGCGTCTGGTGCAGGAGCTGCGCAAAGGGCGCGCCCTGTTCACCCAGCCGCCGATGCCGATCAAGTGCGCTGGCGCGCCGCAGAAGGCGCTCTATCTGTCCTGCGACTGGTGGCAGCGCGAGGGCCGGCTGGGCGCCATCCAGCCCGAGTTCTGCAGCGCCGGTGCCGCGCTGTTCGGCGTGGCCGACTTCGTGCCGACGCTGATGAGCTACATCGAGCGCTACGGCGTGAACCTGCAGTTGACCACGCAACTGGTGAAGGTGGACGGCCCGGCCCGACGCGCCTGGTTCCGCCAGACCGACAAGGACGGCCAGGTCCATGAGCTGGAGAAGACCTTCGACCTGCTCCACGTGGTGCCGCCGCAGAAAGCCCCGCGCTTCATCCGCGACAGCGTGCTGGCCAACGCCGAGGGCTGGGTCGAGGCCGACCACGAGACCCTGCGCCACCCTCGCTTCGGCAACATCTTCAGCCTCGGTGACGTCTGCGCCGCGCCCAACGCCAAGACTGCCGCCGCTGTGCGCAAGCAGGCCCCGGTGGTGGCGGAGAATCTCCTGGCGGTACTGGCCGGCCGTGGGCCACGGGCGCTCTACGACGGCTACGGTGCCTGCCCGCTGACCGTGGAACGCGGCAAGGTGGTGCTGGCCGAGTTCGGCTATGGCGGCAAGCTGCTGCCCACCTTCCCGCTCGACCCGCGGGTGCCGCGCCGCCTGGCCTGGGACCTGAAGGTGCGGGCCATGCCCGGCATCTACTTCGACATGATGCTGCGGGGCCGCGAGTGGCTGGCCGAGCCCAAACACCTGCCCCACGAACCCCTGGCGGTGGAGGCCCCGGCCGCCTGCAACTTCGAACGGGAGCAGAAGTGAGCCTCAAGCACTGGCTGCCCTGCACCGACTGGCTGCGTGGCTACGACCGCGCCGCCGCCGGCCAGGACGCCCTCGCCGCAGTGATCGTGACCCTGATGCTGGTGCCCCAGAGCCTGGCCTACGCCATGCTCGCCGGGCTGCCGCCCATCACCGGGCTCTATGCCAGCATCCTGCCGTTGCTGGCCTATGCGCTGTTCGGCTCCAGCCGCACCCTGGCGGTGGGGCCGGTGGCGGTGGTGTCGCTGATGACCGCCAGCACCCTGCAGCCGCTGTTCCCCGCCGGCGGTGCCGAGTACGCCAGCGCCGCCCTGCTGCTGGCGCTGCTCAGCGGCCTGCTGCTGGCGGGCATGGCGGTGCTGCGCCTGGGGTTTCTCGCCAACTTCCTCAGCCACCCGGTGATCTCCGGCTTCATCAGCGCCTCAGGGTTGCTGATCGCCTGCGGCCAGCTCAAGCACCTGCTCGGTGTACAGGCCGGCGGCGACACCCTGCCGGAGCTGCTGCCCTCGCTGGTGCAGCACCTGCCCTCGCTGAACCCCACCACGCTGCTGATCGGCGGGCTCAGCCTGCTCTGGCTGTGGTGGGCGCGCAGCCGGGCCAAGGCCACCCTGCTCCGCCTCGGCCTGCCCGCCGGCCTGGCCAGCGCCCTGGCACGGGCGGCGCCGGCCCTGGCCATCGTGGTGGCGATCCTCGCCGTCAGCCTGCTGGGGCTCGGCGCCCACGGGGTGAAGGTGGTGGGGGACATTCCCTCGGGGTTGCCCGGCTTCACCCTGCCCAGCCTGGACCCGGCGCTGGCGGCCAAGCTGCTGCCCTCGGCCCTGCTGATCAGCCTGGTGGGCTTCGTCGAATCGGTGTCGGTAGCGCAGACCCTGGCCGCCACCCGGCGCCAGCGCATCGGCCCGGACAACGAACTGCTCGGCCTCGGTGCCGCCAACGTGGCGGCCGCGTTCAGCGGTGGCTTCCCGGTCACCGGCGGCTTCGCCCGCTCGGTGGTGAACCATGACGCCGGCGCGCAGACGCCCCTGGCCGGGGTGATGACCGCCGGCGGCATCGCCCTCGGCACCCTGCTGCTGACGCCGCTGCTGCACGAACTGCCCCAGGCGGTGCTGGCCGCCACCATCATCGTCGCGGTGCTCAGCCTGGTGGACCTGGGCTCGCTGCTGCGCACCTGGCGCTACGCCTGGCAGGACGGCGCCGCGCAACTGGCCACCATGGCCGGCGTGCTGCTGATGGGGGTGGAGAGCGGCATCCTGCTGGGCGTGGGCCTGTCGCTGCTGCTGTTCCTCTGGCGCACCAGCCGGCCGCACATGGCGGTGGTGGGCCAGGTGCCGGGCAGCGAGCACTTCCGCAACGTCGAGCGCCATGCGGTCAACGAGAGCCCGACGGTGCTGTCCCTGCGGGTGGACGAGAGCCTGTACTTCCCCAATGCCCGCTACCTGGAAGAGCGCATCGTCGAGCTGATCGCCCAGCGGCCCCAGGTGCGCCACCTGGTGCTGATGTGTTCGGGGGTGAACCTGATCGATGCCAGCGCGCTGGACTCTCTGGTTGCCATCGTCGAACGCCTGCGGGCCAGCGACGTGCAACTGCACCTGTCCGAGGTGAAGGGCCCGGTGATGGACCAGCTCGGTCGCAGCACCTTCCTGAGCACCTTCGGCGGGCAGGTGTTCCTCAGCCAGTACCAGGCGCTGAAAGCCCTGGCGCCGGAGAGCCTGCAGGAGCCGGCACCGAACCACCCGTGCGTGGCACACCTGCCCCGGCGCACGTCCTGACGACCGCTCATTCGTGCCCACAGGGGCGCTATGCTTGCCCGGCATTTGCGCCCCGTTCACGAATGAGCTGCCATGAAAGCCACTTCCGATGAGCTCATGCACTTCGTCGCAGTCGTCGACTGCGGCTCCATCAGTGCCGCTGCCGAACAGTTGCACCTGACGCCCTCGGCCATCAGCCGCAGCCTCGCGCGGCTGGAAGACAAGCTCGCCACCACCCTGCTCAACCGCACGACACGACGCATGGAACTGACCGAGGAAGGGCGCTTCTTCCTCGACCAGGCGCGGGACATCCTGCAGCGCATGGACAGCCTCGAAGAGCGCCTGGCCCTGCGCCGCCAGCGCCCCGCCGGGCGCCTGCGGGTCAACGCCGCCTCGCCGTTCATGCTGCACGCGGTGGTGCCCCACGTCGGCGCCTTCCGCGCGTTGTACCCGGACATCCAACTGGAGCTGAACACCAACGACCAGATCATCGACCTGCTGGAGCAGCGCACCGACGTGGCCATCCGCATCGGCCCACTGGGGGACTCCAGCCTCCACGCCCGCCCGCTGGGGGCCAGCCATCTGCACCTGCTGGCCAGTCCCGACTACCTGGCCCGCCATGGCCGACCGGAACGGGTGGAGGACCTGGCCGGGCACAGCCTGCTGGGCTTCACCCAGCCGGAGAGCCTGAACCTGTGGCCGTTGCGGCACACAGGGGGCGAACAGTGGCGGATCACCCCAGACCTCAGCGCCTCCAGCGGCGAAACGCTGCGCCAACTGGCCCTGGCTGGCGAGGGCATCGCCTGTCTGGCGAGCTTCATGAGCGATCGGGACCTGGCCGAAGGCCGGCTGGTGAAGCTGCTGGGCGAGGCCATGAGCGACTATCGCCAGCCGATCCACGCGGTGTACTACCGCAACACCCAACTGGCGCTGCGCATCCAGTGCTTCCTCGACTTTCTCCAGGCGCGCCTGGCCGGCTGAGGCTCAGCGGCGCAGGGCGGGGCTGAAACGGAGCATGTCCAGCAGGGCATCCACCATGGCTTCTGCCTGGGCCTTGAGGTCGAGACCTTCCGGCACCAGCAGCCAGTTGGCCTGCAGCCCGTCGATGTAGGCATGCACCGCCACGGCGGCGCGCGGGCAGTCGAGGTCGGCCGGCAACTGGCCCTTGCCGACGGCATTGGACAGGGTGCGGGCGATGCGCTGGTCACATTCGCTGGCGAAGTCCTGCATCCGGCGCCGCAGGTCACCCAGGTCATCGGTGTATTCGCACTTGTGCTGGAGGATTTCGCTGATGCGCCGACTTTGCGGGTCATCCACCAGGCGCAGCAGCAGGCGCACCAGCAGTTGCCGCATGCGCCCGAGTGGGTCGCTCTCGCGCTCGCTCTCGCTGGCGCGGGCCAGCTCCTCCAGGGGGCTGCGCAGGCGCTCGCAGAGGGCCTGGAACAGGTCCACCTTGTTCTCGAAATGCCAATAGATGGCGCCCCGCGACACGCCCGCGTCCGAGGCGATCTCCGCCAGCGAGGCGCGGGAGACACCCTTGCCATAAAAAACGCGCTCGGCGGCATCCAGGATCTGGATGCGGGTCTCCTCGGCTTCTTCCTTGGTTCGTCTGGCCATGCCTACAGGTGCTTCACATAAAGGGACGAATCGGCGAAATCCCACATCTCTATCGACACATTCTCTGACAGAGATACAGGAAGAATCATTTACAAACGTTCACGCATGTAAATATATTCGTTAGCAGCCTAAAGAATCTACCCTCACTCCCCGTGAGGGTTTCGCCCGCTCGGGCACGCGAATTCTCACAACGAGGTCTTACACAGATGCAGAAGAAGCCAGCCTTCGCCGCCATGGTTTCCGCCGTCGCTCTGGCTACGCTCACGCTCGTCGGGTGCCAGGAGGCCTCGGCCCCGCCGCCTCAGCAGGCGCCCCAGGTCGGGGTCGTCACCTTGCAGGCCGAGCCCTACACACTGACCACCGAACTGCCCGGCCGCACCAGCGCCTTCCGCATCGCCGAGGTGCGACCGCAGGTGAACGGCATCATCCAGAGGCGCCTGTTCCAGGAAGGCACCGAGGTGAAGGCCGGCCAGCAGCTGTATCAGATCGACCCAGCCGTCTATCAGGCGTCGCTGAAGAGCGCCGAGGCGACCCTCGCCTCCGCCCGTTCCCTGGCCGACCGCTACAAGGCGCTGGTGAGCGACCAGGCTGTCAGCCGCCAGTCCTACGACGAGGCCCGCGCCGCCCAGTTGACCGCCGAAGCGGCGCTGGAGAAGGCCCGCATCGACCTGCGCTACACCAAGGTGCTGGCGCCCATCAGCGGCCGCATCGGCCGTTCCGCCGTGACCGAAGGCGCCCTCGTCAGCAACGGCCAGACCACCGCCATGGCCACCATCCAGCAGCTCGACCCGATCTACGTCGACGTCACCCAGTCCACCAAGGAACTGCTGCGCCTGCGCCGTGATCTGGAGAGCGGCCAGTTGCAGAAGGCCGGCGACAACGCCGCCAAGGTGCGCCTGACCCTGGAAGACGGCAGCACCTACGAGCACGAAGGCACCCTGGAGTTCTCCGAGGTGTCGGTGGACGAAGGCACCGGCTCGGTGACCCTGCGCGCCATGTTCCCCAACCCCGAGCACACCCTGCTGCCGGGCATGTTCGTGCACGCCCAGCTCAGCTCCGGCGTCAACCAGCAGGCCATCCTCGCGCCCCAGCAGGGCGTGACCCGCGACCTCAAGGGCCAGGCCATGGCCATGGTGGTGAACGCCGAGAACAAGGTGGAGATGCGCCAACTGGAAGCCGACCGCACCGTGGGTGACCGCTGGCTGGTGACCAAGGGCCTCAACCCGGGTGATCGCCTGATCACCGAAGGCCTGCAGTTCGTCCAGCCCGGTATCGAGGTCAAGACCGCCCCGGCGACCAACGTGGCCCAGGCCAAGCCCGCCGAAGCCGAGCCGGCCAAGCGCTCATAAGGAGCCCGATCCATGTCGAAATTCTTCATCGACCGGCCGATCTTCGCCTGGGTGATCGCGCTGGTGATCATGCTGGCCGGCGGCCTGTCCATCCTCAAGCTGCCGATCAACCAGTACCCGAGCATCGCCGCGCCCGCCGTGGCGATCCAGGTCAGCTACCCCGGCGCTTCGGCGCAGACGGTGCAGGACACCGTGGTGCAGGTCATCGAGCAGCAGCTCAACGGCATCGACGGCCTGCGCTACATCTCCTCGGAGAGCAACTCCGACGGCAGCATGAGCATCACCGCCACCTTCGAGCAGGGCACCAACCCCGACATCGCCCAGGTGCAGGTGCAGAACAAGCTGCAACTGGCCACCCCGCTGCTGCCCCAGGAGGTCCAGCAACAGGGCATCCGCGTCACCAAGGCGGTGAAGAACTTCCTGCTGGTGATCGGCGTCGTCTCCGAAGACGGCTCCATGGACAAGAACGACCTGGCCAACTACATCGTCTCCAACATCCAGGACCCGATCTCGCGGACCAAGGGCGTGGGCGACTTCCAGGTGTTCGGCGCCCAGTACGCCATGCGCATCTGGCTCGACCCGGCCAAGCTGAACAACTACCAACTGACCCCGGTGGACGTGAAGACCGCCATCCAGGCGCAGAACGTGCAGATCTCCTCCGGCCAGCTCGGCGGCCTGCCCGCGTCTCCCGGCCAGCAGCTCAACGCCACCATCATCGGCAAGACCCGCCTGCAGACCCCCGAGCAGTTCCGCGAGATCCTCCTCAAGGTCAACCGTGACGGCTCCCAGGTGCGCCTGCGTGACGTCGCCACCGTGGAACTGGGCGGCGAGAACTACAGCATCAGCGCCCAGTACAACGGCAACGCCGCTTCCGGCCTGGCCATCAAGCTGGCCACCGGCGCCAACGCGCTGGACACCGCCAAGGCCATCCGCCAGACCATCGCCGAGCTGGAGCCGTTCTTCCCGCCGGGCATGAAGGTGGTGTTCCCCTACGACACCACCCCGGTGGTCAGCGCCTCCATCGAAGGCGTGATCCACACCCTGGGCGAAGCCATCGTCCTGGTGTTCCTGGTGATGTTCCTGTTCCTGCAGAACTTCCGCGCCACCATCATCCCCACCCTCGCGGTGCCGGTGGTGCTGCTGGGCACCTTCGGCGTGCTCGCCGCGTTCGGCTTCACCATCAACACCCTGACCATGTTCGCCATGGTCCTGGCCATCGGCCTGCTGGTGGACGACGCCATCGTCGTGGTGGAGAACGTCGAGCGGGTCATGGCCGAGGAAGGCCTCTCACCACTGGAAGCCACCCGCAAGTCCATGGGCCAGATCCAGGGCGCCCTGGTGGGCATCGCCCTGGTGCTCTCGGCGGTGTTCCTGCCGATGGCCTTCTTCGGCGGCTCCACCGGCGTGATCTACCGGCAGTTCTCCATCACCATCGTCTCGGCCATGGCCCTGTCGGTGCTGGTGGCCCTGGTGTTCACCCCGGCGCTGTGCGCCACCCTGCTCAAGCCGGTGCACGGCGGCCACCACGAGAAGCGCGGCTTCTTCGGCTGGTTCAATCGCACCTTCGACCGCAGCGTGCGCGGCTACGAGCGCGGCGTGCGCAGCATCCTCACCCGCAAGCTGCCGTACCTGCTGATGTACGTGGTGATCCTCGGCGTCATGGCCTGGCTGTTCACCCGCATCCCCACCGCCTTCCTCCCCGAGGAAGACCAGGGCGTGCTCTTCGCCCAGGTGCAGACCCCGTCCGGCGCCAGCGCCGAACGCACCCAGGTGGTGGTCGACCAGATGCGCGAGTACCTGCTGACCCAGGAGAAGGACACGGTCAAGTCGGTGTTCACCGTCACCGGCTTCAACTTCGCCGGTCGCGGCCAGAGCTCGGGCATGGCCTTCATCATGCTCAAGCCGTGGAACGAGCGCCCCGGCGCCGAGCACAGCGTGTTCGCCCTGGCCAACCGCGCACAGATGCACTTCTTCAGCTTCCGCGACGCCATGGTGTTCGCCTTCGCACCGCCGGCGGTGATGGAGCTGGGCAACGCCACCGGCTTCAACTTCTTCCTCCAGGACCGCGCCGGCGTCGGCCATGAAACCCTCAACGCCGCCCGCGACCAGTTCCTCGCCCTCGCCGCGAAGGACCCGGTGCTGACCCGCGTGCGCGCCAACGGCCTGCGCGACGAGCCGCAGTACCAGTTGCTGATCGACGACGAGAAGGCCCGTGCCCACGGCGTCTCCCTCTCTGACATCAACAACACCGTGTCCATCGCCTGGGGTGCCAGCTACGTCAACGACTTCATCGACCGTGGCCGGGTGAAGAAGGTCTACCTGCAAGGCGAAGCCAACGCGCGGATGAACCCCGAGGACCTGAACAAGTGGTACGTGCGCAACGACCAGGGCCAGATGGTGCCGTTCAGCGCCTTCGCCAGCGGCGAGTGGACCTACGGCGCGCCCAAGCTGGCCCGCTACAACGGCGTGTCGGCGGTGGAGATCCTCGGCGAGGCGGCCCCGGGCCACAGTTCCGGTGAGGCCATGGCCGCAGTCGAGCGCATCGCCAAGCAACTGCCGGCCGGCGTCGGCTACTCCTGGACCGGCCTCTCCTACGAGGAGCGCCTGTCCGGCTCCCAGGCCCCGGCGCTGTACGCCCTCTCGCTGCTGGTGGTGTTCCTCTGCCTGGCGGCGCTCTACGAGAGCTGGTCGATCCCGTTCTCGGTGATGCTGGTGGTTCCGCTCGGGGTGATCGGTGCGCTGCTGTTCACCAGCCTGCGCGGCCTGTCCAACGACGTGTTCTTCCAGGTCGGCCTGCTCACCACCATCGGCCTCTCGGCGAAGAACGCCATCCTCATCGTGGAGTTCGCCAAGGAGCTGCACGAACAGGGCAAGAGCCTGTTCGACGCCGCCGTGGAAGCCTGCCGCATGCGCCTGCGCCCGATCATCATGACCTCGCTGGCGTTCATCCTCGGTGTGGTACCCATGGCCATCTCCAGCGGTGCCGGCTCGGGCAGTCAGCACGCCATCGGCACCGGCGTGATCGGCGGCATGCTCACCGCGACCGTCCTGGCGATCTTCTGGGTACCGCTCTTCTACGTACTGGTCTACTCGCTGTTCAAGGACAAGCGCAGCAAAGACGAACTGACCAAGGAGGCCGCCGAATGAGGCCGTCCCTGTTGTCCCTCGCGGTCGCCGGCGTCCTGCTCGGCGGCTGCTCCCTGATCCCCGACTACCAGCGCCCCGAAGCCCCGGTGGAAGCCGCCTGGCCCCAGGGCGAGGCGTACACCGCCAGCGACAGCGGCGCCCAGGCGCGGGTCGCCGCCGCCGATCTCGGCTGGCGCGAGTTCTTCCAGGACCCGGCCCTGCAACGCCTGCTGGAAAGCGCCCTGACCAACAACCGCGACCTGCGCGTGGCGGCCCTCAACGTCGAGGCCTACCGCGCCCAGTACCGCATCCAGCGCGCCGACCTGTTCCCCAGCGTCAGCGCCGATGGCAGCGGCACCCGCCAGCGCATGCCGGCGGACCTCTCCGGCGGCGGCCGCGCCACCACCAGTGGCTCCTACGCCGCCACCCTGGGCGTCAGCGCCTGGGAACTGGACTTCTTCGGCCGCGTGCGCAGCCTGACCGAGCAGACCCTCGAACAGTACATGGCCACCGAGGAAGCCCAGCGCAGCGCGCAGATCAGCCTGCTGGCCAGCGTCGCCAACGCCTACCTCACCCTGCAGGCCGACCAGGCCCAGTTGCGGCTCACCCGCGACACCCTGAAGACCTACCAGGAAAGCTACACCCTGACCCAGCGCAGCTTCGACGTCGGCGTGGCCGACGCGCTGTCCCTCAGCCAGGCCCGCACCGCCGTGGAAAGCGCCCAGGTGACCCTGGCGCAGTACACCCGCCAGGTCGCCCAGGACCGCAACGCCCTCACCCTGCTGGTGGGCGGCCCGCTGCCCAACGACCTGCCCCAGGGCGAAGTGCTGAGTGATGACCAGTTGGCCGAAGTGCCCGCCGGCCTGCCCTCGGAGATTCTCCAGCGCCGCCCCGACCTGCTCCAGGCCGAGCACCAGTTGAAAGCCGCCAACGCCAGCATCGGCGCAGCACGGGCGGCGTTCTTCCCGCGCATCACCCTCACCGCCAACGCCGGCAGCCGCAGCGCCGAGCTGTCCGGGCTGTTCGACGCCGGCTCCGGCAGTTGGCTGTTCCAGCCGCAGATCAGCCTGCCGATCTTCAACGCCGGCCGGCTGAAGGCCAGCCTCGACTACGCCGAGGTGCAGAAGAACATCCAGGTGGCGCAGTACGAGAAGGCCGTCCAGACCGCGTTCCAGGAAGTCGCCGACGGCCTCGCCGCCCGCACCACCTACGCGCAGGAACTGGACGCCCAACGCAACCTGGTGCGCACCTCCGAGGCGTACTATGGCCTGGCCGAACGCCGCTACCGCACCGGCGTGGACAGCTACCTGACCCTGCTCGACGCCCAGCGCCAACTGTTCAGCGCGCGCCAGCAGCTGATCAGCGCCCGCCTCAACCAGCTCACCAGCGAGGTCAACCTGTACAAGGCCCTCGGCGGCGGCTGGAACGAGCGCACCACCAGTGCCACCCCCGCAGCACCGAAATCCTGATTCGCGTGTAACGGCCCATGGAAGCGGCCACCCTTGCTACGCGATGCCCCCGCCCCATGGCGGGGGCTTTTTTATACACACACGGAAAACGCGCTTCCCGTTCACCGGAAGCGCCATTCCCCCTTCGCGCCAGGCACCGTCCGTAGGATGCGGTGAGCTTGGCGAACCGCATCAATCCAGGCCCAGCCCGCGATGATGGGCTTCGCACAGCTCAGCCCATCCTACGAGTGCCTCGGCGCCATCCGGTGAGCATCGAGCCAGGGGTTATCCCCAAGGCCTGGGTGCCGGGAGTTGGTGGATGAAAAGAGCGCCATCCACCAGCGGTGCCATGCCGGACTCCGTTGGTGGATCGGTGGAATCCGTAGGATGCGGTGAGCTTGGCGAACCGCATCAATCCAGGCCCAGCCCGCGATGATGGGCTTCGCACAGCTCAGCCCATCCTACGAGTGCCTCGGCGCCATCCGGTGAGCATCGAGCCAGGGGTTATCCCCAAGGCCTGGGTGCCGGGAGTTGGTGGATGAAAAGAGCGCTATCCACCAGCGGCGCCATACCGGAGTCCGTTGGTGGATCGGTGGAATCCGTAGGATGCGGTGAGCTCGGCGAACCGCATCGATCCACGTCCGGCCCGCCATGATGGGCTTCGCACAGCTCAGCCCATCTTACGAGTGCCTCGGCGCCATCCGGTGAGCATCGAGCCAGGGGTTATCCCCAAGGCCTGGGTGCCGGGAGTTGGTGGATGAAAAGAGCGCTATCCACCGGCGGCGGGGCGGTTTGGTGGGTCGCCCCAAACTGATGCAGGCCTGTTCGATCGGTCAGCTCCGGCCGCCCATAACCGTGCAGCCCCCGCCCCTCCACAAGTCGGAAATTCACCCGCCATCACCGATAACCCCTTGAAACATCGGGGCCTATCCCGATAATCCGGCGCCCGGGGAAGGTGTCGCGAAAAACTGGCTCCTTTCTTGCTCTGGCAGGCAAGCCTGACCAATCAGACAGCTTCCACGCAGAGGGAAGCCAATAAAACCAGCACCAGGAGCCCATCCCGAATGAACCGTACCCTCCCCGCTCTCGCGCTCGCCGGCGGCTTGCTGGCCGCTGGCCAAGCCCTGGCCGACGGCCCCCTGCTGTGGCAGAACAACAGCGTCACCTACCTCTATGGGAAGGACTTCAAGGTCAACCCCGAGATCCAGCAGACCTTCACCTTCGAGCACGCCAGCGGCTGGACCTGGGGCGACCTCTTCCTCTTCGTCGACCAGATCAACTACAACGGCAAGGCTGACGCCAACGCCGGCAACAACACCTACTACGGCGAGATTTCCCCGCGCCTGTCCTTCGGCAAGCTGTTCGACCAGAAGATCGCCTTCGGCCCCGTGACCGACGTGCTGCTGGCTGCCACCTACGAGCGTGGCGAGAACCGCAACCAGGTCTACCTGCTCGGCCCGGGCTTCGACCTGGCCCTGCCCGGCTTCGACTACTTCCAA
>NZ_LXJQ01000073.1:0-23068 GCF_001728925.1 Pseudomonas sp. 1D4 | reverse complement strand
ACACCACCCTATATCGCTTCGGTCTACGACGATCAGGGCAGCAAGACCGGCAACCTCGTCGCCGGCGAAACCACCGATGACGACAAACCCACCGTCTCCGGTATCTGGACAGAACCCAATGCCACGGTCGTGCTCTACGACAACGGCAAGGAAGTCGGCCGCACCACCGCCGATGCCACCGGCAACTGGACGCTGGAGCCCAACCACCCCCTGGCTCAAGGGCCTCACGTATTTACGGCGCAGGCTATCGACTCTGCCGGTAACGTCAGTGGCCCCTCCACGGGCTTCCATTTCACTGTCGCGCCACTGGTCAAGCCCAGTGCCCCTACTATCGACAGTGTCTACGACGATGAAGACACCCGTATCGGCTACCTGAACCCGGGCGATATCACCGATGACTGGGCGCCTCTGATACAAGGCAGTGCGACCCCAGGCGTGAAGGTCAACGTCTACGCCAATAACGAGCTCATCGGCAGCACAATTGCCGGTACGGACGGTAAGTGGTCTTTCGATCGCGCCGACCTTGACGAGGGCCAGGTAGCTCTGACAGCTCGCGCTGAAAGTACAGCAGGCAACCTCAGCGATCCGAGCGCACCGTTCGATCTCATACTCGACTTCTCGGCGCCGCAACGTCCCTACCTGGAGCGTATCGTCGATGACATCGGCACGGTGCAAGGAACCGTCTACCACAACACCACCACTGACGACCGGACACCAACGCTGGTGGGCATTGGCCAACCTGGTGACCGGGTCATCGTTCGGGACAACGGTACGGTCATTGGCGAGACCTGGGTGGACGATCAGGGAGGGTGGAGCTTTACGCCCTCGACACCGCTGTCCGAAGGTCGGCATGACTTCAACGCCAAGGCCATCACGGCCAACGGACGGGAATCGGGATGGATGGTGGATGACGAAACCATCTTCGTTGACCTCACGCCCCCTCAGCCTCCTGTAATCCTTACTCTGCAGGACAACAGCGGCCACATCGTGGGCGAAATCCCTCAGGGTGGCGTCAGTGATGAAGAGGTTCCGATCGCCACTGGCTCGGCCGAACCGTTCTCAACCATCACCATGTACAACGCCCTCGGTAACGTGGTCGGTCAGAGCAAGGCGGATGCCAGCGGTTTCTGGCGCCTGTTCGTGTCCGTACCCCTGGAACTAGGCGCGCAGTCGCTGACCGTCACAGCAACAGACAAGGCAGGCAACACTAGCCAAGCCTCTTTGCCCCGAGAATTCACCAAAGTGGAGGCGGGTATTCCCAGCAAACCGGTGATCGAGGGGGTTTACGACGACCAGGGTCGCATCATTGGAAGCGTGCCACACGAGGGTCTGACCGATGACACGCATCCATTGGTGTACGGCACAGCACAGCCCGGCACGTTGGTGAAGCTGTATTCACTCTTCACTCTCGTAGGTGAAGTGTTTGCCGATCAGAACGGACACTGGGAGCTTGAGCTGGATCTACGCAGCATCGGCACCTACCACAACCTGTCTGCCCGATCGTTCACACCAGCCGGTAACTTCAGTGAGATGAGCGACTCCTACATCATCTATATCGACACCACGGTTCCTTCGGCACCGTCGGCAGAAATCTACGATGACGTCGGCCCAAAACAAGGTGAGCTGGGCTATGGAGAGACCACCGACGATGCGATGCCACTGATCGTCGGCCGTGGCCGTGAAGGGGACAGCATCTTCATCAACGTGGACGGCACGGTCATCGCGGAAGTGAAGGTGAGCCCGCAAGGTGAATGGCGCTATGCCTTCGACAAGCCACTCTCCGACGGTCTGCACATCATCACCTTCCAAGCCATGAGCGAAGTGGGGGCAATGGGCAAGGTTTCCGAAGACTACCGCATCATCGTCGAAACCTCGTCGCTGAACGGAGGACGGATGGCAGCCGAAACAGACAATGCAGCGCTGCCTGAGGCCGAAGCGATCATGGCCCTGACGAGCCGCAGTGCATTGCTCTTGGACGACGTGCTAAGCCAACACGGTACGGAGCTGTTCCAACCCTCGCCGGCCATCCAGGACATCACACCCCTTGCCTCGCAGCCGGCGGAACCCGCGGAAGCCAACACTCTGCTCTGGACCCACAGCCCACTGGACATCCAGCTTCTGGAACAACTGGAAGCCAACCAGCAACAGCACCTGGCATAAGTGCAGTCGCGTCCATCCCTTCAACAAAACGGGCCCCTTCGGGGGCCCGCGGAGACCCCATGCGCACCCTCAAGCACACGATCCCTGCAATCGCGCTTCTCGCAGCGCTCGGCTATGCAGCTACTGCACCAGCGGCTCTTTCCGAACAGGCTTTTGAGGAGCCCTACAGCCCAATGCCTGAGCCCAGCCAAAGCCAGGCACAGGTCATCTACTACCGCCTCGATACGGAACAAAGCAGCCCCGACGGCGCCCTTCTGTATGTCGATGGCGAACTGCATACCAGTCTTCTGAACGGTGGTTACACACGCTTCTGCCTGAACCCTGGGCAGCACACCCTTGGCGCGTTTCTCAACGAAGCTCCTACCTACAGAGGCAAAGCAGATACCCCCTTCGAGCTCAATCTGGAAGGAGGCAGAACCTACTTCATGCAAGCCGAACTGGCCTCCGGCCGCCCCGTCCCCCTTTCGCGCGAAGAAGCCGAAACGCAGTTGACGAAAACACGCCGGCAAGCCCATTTGCTTTCACGCGCCTCTAACGTGCAAGCCTGTGTCGAGACCGTTCCCGTCGCAACGCCGTCCCCTACCCCCGTTTACAAGGACTACGACCTCCCCAGTGATGTGTTGTTCGCTTTCGGCAAGTCGGAGCGCAAGGACATAACCGGAGCAGGACGCAAGGCCATCAGTGAACTGATTGCCGCATTGCACCGTGAGCACGCCAATCTACGGCGCATCCTTGTGGTCGGCCACACCGACCCCATCGGACGTGCTGAAACCAACCTCGCCTTGGGCCTACGCCGCGCACAAACCGTCCGCCAGTTCCTGATAGATGGTGGTATTCCAGAACACGTACTGGAGACCGCCAGCATGGGCAGCACAGAGCTGGTAGTAGCCGATTGCCATGGCAACCGTGATGAACAAATTCGCTGCAATGCTCCCAACCGCCGAGTAATGGTTCGCGTGGACGTCAGCCAGGCGCACGCTAACCCCTGACCCGCTACCCCGCCAGAGCCCGGTACCAAGCCGGGCTCTGGCCCCTCACTCCAATTTTTTGGAAAAAGCTCGTACCGACAAGCGATACCCGAAGGGAAGAATCCGCGCCCCGAGCTGAATCGCCCCGGGTTTCGTGGCGGCTTCAACTCTCGAAAAGATGAGGCTATGAGTAAGTCTACGACTTACTTCCCCGAAGTCCCTGAATGTGCCGTGCGCATGGTTCTGGAATACCTGAACGACTGTCCCACCGAGTGGGCGACTGTAGAGGCCATTGCCCCCGAAGATTGGCTGTGCAGCGCAAACCCTGCATGGCTGGATTCGTCGCCACCAGACTGATGCCGGTCAGCGTCCTGGGCCAACCACCGAAGAGCGCGAACGCATCAAGGCGCTGGAGCGTGAGAACCACGAGTTGCGCAAAGCCAACGAGATTCTGCGCCTGGCCAGGGTGTAGACCGCCGCACCAAGTCCTGAGGGCATTTGACGATCAGCATCGTGATCGTCTCGGGATCGAGTCGATCTGCCGTGTCTTGCAGATCGCCCCGTCCGGTTACCGCCGGCACGCGACGCAACGGCGCAACCCGGAACTGCTCCGTTGTCGTGCTCGGTGCGATGACGCGTTGATCCTGGCAATCCACCGCATATGAGACACCAACATGCAGCGCTATGGCGCGGTGAAGGTCTGGAAGCAGCTTGGGCAAGAACAACGGGGCACGATTGCTATACCGAGCGGCTGGCAGAGGCCGGCCTCGAGCCTTCGGTTGGCAGCAAAGGCGACAGCTACGACAACGCCTTGGCCGAGAGCATCAACGGTCTGTATAAGGCCGAGCTGATTTACCGCCAGTCGTGGATGAGCCGTGAAGCTGTTGAAATAGCAACCTTGAAATGGGGGCACTGGCACAACCACCACCGGCTCGGCGATATCCCGTCTGCAGAGGCTGAGGCAAACTTCCACCAGCAATCAACAGTCCAGGCCATGGCAACCTGACTCAAACGAAACAGCCTCCACTAAACCTGGGGCGATTCCGTTCAAACCTTTTTAAATTCAGCCTACAGGGAGGCGATCCGTTTACGGATCACCTCCCTCCATCCTGGCTCATAGGTGGTTGAGAGGCATCGTAGCTTGGCGAACTCAAAGATTCCCGTAAGTTACGTGTCCTGGTGCCTGCCAGTCATCTCAGCTCGGTCGTTACGCCCATCTGTACCAGCAGTTCAGCATTCAGCGTGTCGTGTTGCCAGATCTGATAGCCGATGCCAGATACGGTCAGACGGCCCTGCGTTTGCCAGTGGCCCGAGTCTTCACCTGTACTGAGTCCCTGGAGAGTAACAACATCATCCGCGTCGCCGTTGACCATCATCTGTACCGTATTGCTCTTGTGGAACAGGTCGGTCTGCCCATGGTTGAGAACGTCCTCTACTGAAAGGTTGAGGGTGTTGCTCCCCTTGCCATTGATGTCAATTACCTCGATCGAGCTGATCTTGCCTTTGAGCCGCGTCAAGTCCAAGGTCTGCCAGCTACCTGTCACCATCAAGGTGTCGACTCCACCAAGGCCTGCCAGGCTCGACTTTGTCGAGCTTAGGATGCCGGTGTTTTCTACCTTGAATACGTTACTCTCATCCGTCCCGTAGTAATGTCCGGGGGCCGTGATGGTCTGTTCTGCCGGCTGGCCTATCAGAGTGCTGCTTACGCCTGTGCTGGAGGCGTTGATAGCACTTTCGTCGAGGCCTCCGAGTTTGAGATTGTCAATCCAGATTGACACTTTGGTATCGCGGACGTCTGAACCAATGGCATCGAAGTCGATCCGGTCGTACTTAAGCCCCTCAGGCAGCTTTATGGCTACATCTTTGGTGAATGGGCCTGAGGAGACATTGGTCTCTGATACGGAATTCGCAGAGTAAAAATAGACCATCTTCTCTTTGTAATAGAATGTCAGGTGTATCTTTTCCTTAGAGTAGCCACTCCAACCTGCCGGCCCTGAAGGTACCCAGTTGGTGGTGAGGTCGCCGAGCTTGCAATAGAATTCGCTGGCCGAGCCCGCCTTCATGAACAATGAAACATGGTCGGTGATAACTAGAGCAGAGCCCTGGATAGGGGAACTCAGTTGGAAGGATGGGTACCTGTTGAAATCCTCCGCAGCGATTACGCCTTGTGGAGACTGCAACTGCGGTAAACCATGTCTAAGTTTATCTGAATTTAGAACGAACCCCCCCATATCTATAGCGCCACTGAAAGCCTGCACGCTTCCCAATGCCGTGAATGCGTCGAAATCCTGCTCATAAAGAGCCTGCCTGACCTGGTCAGCTGTAGCTCCACCCATGTCCATTTGAATATTGTCTAGCGCGATGAAGCCGCGTAGTTGTTCCACAGGCATTTTTTCAGGTAAGACTTCGACGCGAACCTTTTTAAATTCAACGCCTGGTGGAAGCTGGATATCGATATCCTTCAGTCGGCTCTCCCGAGGATCGCCAGTGTACTGGTAGGATTTGAAATAGACGGCATTGCCACTCTCGTCATAAAAAGTGAAATGCACGAATCCGGCGTAGCGTTGCTTTGCTGTGACTAAATTATCATGCTGCCAATAGCTATAATCGAAAAAGCCGTCTCCAAGGGTGGCAGCGAAGTGTTTGGAATGGCCTGCTTTCAGCTCAAAGTCTAGTGCGTTTGTTACGCCGATGAAGCCGCCTTTCATAAATTTGGTCGGCTCCCTCCTCATCAAAGTGTATTCGCCAAAAACACCTTGCCAATTATGACTCTCAATATCTGTTGCGCAAGTGATGGTGTAAGCACCCGCATCATAGACTTTCCCTTGCTTAGTCAGCCTGGTTTCTGCGTACTCCATTCCTATTTCAGAGCTGGGGTTAATCGCCCAAGCGTGTGCGCTAAAAAGAGTTCGCGAGATATTCCCAGCCTCATCCACCATCGCAGCGCCATACTCAGCCGGAGGCTGGCCATTGCTGGAATAGGGCAGGCTAACTCGGCCCGCTGCGATTTCATCGAGACTCAATATGTGGCTAATTTTCACCCCATCAATTAGGGCCTCTACTAGAGAACCAGATCGGAACTGAGAGCCTTCGAATGTCACGGTCAACTTACCGTCTGCCCACTGAGTCGAAGTGGGCGGTGGAACCTGAGTATCGAGAACAACCGTTTGCGAGAGTGTGTCACCGGAGCGCCCGTCAGTACTTACAACACGTGTCTGTATGCTCCAGTCTTGAGTGTGAGTACTTTGGTCCGACAGGTACCAGCGACCATCCGCTTCTACAATCGCGTTCTGCCACGTAACACCGTCGTTGACCGAGACTTGTACCTGGTCGCCATTACCCAGCTTGCCCTGGATGGTGCCACTGATCAGTCGCCCTGCTGTTCCGTCGTTTGTGCGGAAGTCACGGTTATTTGTCCCGCTATCCTTGGTCATGCTGTCAATGCGTGCTATTGCCGCCGGGTGATACGTGTCCACTACAAAGTTAACGGGTTTGCTTTCTCCGCTGCTATTGCCGGCGATATCGTTCACTTCCGTACTGAATGAGTGTGAGCCATCCTTCAATGGATGTGGCGGGGTGAATGACCAAGTGCCGTTTGTTGAGACAAGGGTACGCCCTAACTCCAGGCCATTGTCATAGACGATAACCGTGGCGTATGGCTCGGCTGTGCCCACAAAGGTAGGGAGGTTGTCGTCTGTGACCGTGCCAGAGGTAATCTCACCCTGCACGGTGCCTACATCGTCCATTAGTTTCTGGAGTGCTGGCTTTGGTGCTGTGGTATCTACCTCGATGGGGTAGCGAATGCTCTCGCTGCTACTGTTTCCGGCTGTGGAAATTGTTTTGCAGGTAATGATATTGAGGCCTTCAGCAAGATTACGTTCTGGTTCGAACGACCACTTGCCGTCTGTCCCAGCAACAGTACTGCCAATCACTAAACCATTGATGAGGATTTGCACAGTTGCGCCAGCAGTCGCGCTGCCTTGGATGAGAGGTTTTGCATCATCGGTGATGCCACCACGCGGGACATTTCCGATGATGCTGCCCTGGTCGTCATAGACGCTCTCGATGATGGGGGTGTTGGGGCGGCCGGAGGAGGCCAGGGTGAACGCGAAGGCATTGGAAGGCAGACTGGTGTTGCCCGCCACGCTGATCGATTGGGCGCTTAGGCTGTGGCTGCCCAGGGGCATGGGCAGGCTAGGCTCGAAGGTCCACTGGCCGTTGGTATCGACACGGGTCCTGCCGATCTCGACGCCGTTGTCGAATACCACCAGCGTGGTGTTGGCTTCGGCGGTACCTCTTATCAGCGGTCGGGAGTCGTCGGTGGTATCGCCTGGGTTGAGCGGGCCCGTGACATCGCCCTGGTCGTCGAAGACCTGTGTAATAGCAGGGCGTGCAGGGGCGAGGGTATCCACGCTGAACACATGGTCGGCCGAGGGTAAGCTTGCGTTGCCGGCCTGATCGATCGCGATGGCACTCAGCCTGTGCTCGCCGTCTGCCAAAGGCAGGGCGGGTTCTACGGACCAGCGTCCATTGGCATCCGTCTGGGTCCGTGCGATTTCGCGGTCAGTGTCATAGATCACCAACGTAGACAGGGGCTCTGCCGTGCCGGAAATCAGGGGGCGGGCATCGTCTGTGATGCCGCCTTGGGCAATCGGGCCGGTGATGCTGCCTTGATCGTCGAACACGCGCTCTATAACGGGGCGGTCCGGTGCGCGGGTGTCGACGAGAATGGTGTGCGGCTTCGACTCGATACCGAGGTTGCCGGCAGTGTCCACTGCCTGCAGGACAAAGTCGTGCTGACCATCAATCAACGCTTTCGATGGAACATATTGCCAACCGCCATTGCTGTTGACGGTCACCTCCCCGATCACCTGGCCGTTGTCCTTGATAAGGATTCGATCACCCGGTTGGCCGTTGCCCGTTAGCGTAGGGCGGTTGTCATCCGTGATGCCTAGGTGGGGAATCGGCCCCTGGAGAGGTCCGACGTCATCGACCACCGCCTGCAGCGAAGGGGTGTCGGGAGCGATTGTGTCGATGACGATCACGTAATCCGCGCTCACTGCACTCGTATTGCCAGCAGTGTTGGTGCTTTGTGCGGTCAGTGTCTGGGGGCCGTCAGCCAGCGGAGTCGACGGGACCAGCAGCCAGATGCCGCCGGCATCTGCTGTGGTGGTACCGATGACCTGGCCATTCGCCTTGACCGTGACGGTGCTGTGGGCGGGAGCCTTACCATTGAGTTTCGGCTGGGCATCATCTGTAACGCCGCCACGCGGGACATTGCCTGTGATGCTGCCCTGGTCGTCGTAAACCCCCTCGATAGTCGGTGCATTGGGCTGTCCGGTAGCTACCAGGGTGAAGGTATAGTCCTGCGACCAAGGGCTGGCGTTGCCGGCACCATCAATGACTTGTGCCTTGAACGCATGTGCTCCGATGGTTAGGGGTGACGTGGGTTCGAATGTCCAGGAGCCGTTGGTTTCGACCGTGGTGCGACCGATCTCGCGGCCGTTGTCGAACAGCACGAGCGTGGTGTTAGGTTGGCCGCGCCCGTTTACCCGAGGTTGGGCGTCGTCAGTGACGCCGCCTGCGGGAATGGAGCCGGTTAGGTCGCCCTGGTCGTCGAGCAGGTCGTCAATGGTGGGCGCAAGCGGGCGGCCACCTGTAACGAGGGTGAACCCATGGGGGAGAGAGGCTGTACTGGTATTGCCAGCGGCATCCATGGTGCGTGCGGTCAGGCTGTGCGCGCCAGTGCTCAGCGGACGGGAAGGCTCGAAAAGCCAGGTTCCGTCGCTTTCCACAAGGGTGCGACCGATCTCAATGCCGTTGTCGTAGAGCACAAGGGTTGTGCCGGCCTCGGCAGTGCCACTGATCAGCGGTTGCGCATCGTCTGTGATGCCACCGGGTAGCACCGGGCCAGTGACATCACCTTGGTCGTCCAAAACCGAAAGGATGACGGGGCGATCCGGCGCGGTGGTGTCGACGATGAGTGTGCGAGGAGGGGACTCCTGGCTACGATTACCCGCCGCGTCAACCGCCAGGATGGTGAAGGTGTGCGTGCCTTCTGGCAGTCGATAGGGGGGGATGAACTGCCAGTTTCCAAGTGCATCGACCGTGGCCTCACCAAGGGGTTTGCCGTTGTCTCGGATCAGGACCCGAGCACCCGGCTGGCCTGAACCGACCAAGGTGGGCAGGGTGTCGTCAGTGGTGCCCAGGTGAGGTACAGAGCCTTGGATTGACCCGACGTCATCGATGACGTCCAAGAGTTCAGGCAAGGCCGGGGCGGTGATGTCGATGATGATCGAGTAGCCGTTGCTCTGGGTACTGGTATTGCCGGCTGGACTGGTGGCCTGGGCCGTGAAGACGATGGTGCCTTCGGGCAAAGGGCTGTTTGGCTCCAGTGACCATTGGCCACTGGTATTAGAGGTGGTTCGTCCCACCTCCCTACCATTGGCGTAGAGCGTGATGACCATGTTGGGCTCGGCGATCCCGCGGACCAGCGGCAGTGTATCGTCGGTCTCGCCGCCCTGCCCGACCGGGCCGACGATGCTGCCCTGGTCATCGACCACGCTGGTTATGGTCGGTGCCTGCGGTCGGCCGCCGGGCAGCACGGTGAACGGCAGCAGGTCGGACAATGCGCTGGCGTTGCCGGCTTGGTCGAAGACCCGGGCGGAAAGAATGTGCTCGCCCAGTTCCAGTGGCCGGGTCGGTTCGAAAGCCCACTTGCCATTTGCATCAATGGTGGTCCGGCCGATCTCACGGCCGTTGTCATAGACGCGGACCGTGGCATGGGGTTCGCCGGTCCCGGTAAGAAGGGGTTGCCTATCGTCGGTTACACCGTTGAGCGCAATACTGCCGGTCAGGTCGCCTTGGTCGTCTTGAAGATCGGTTACCTGTGGGCGGGCGGGTGAGGAGGTGTCGATCGACAAGCGGTGCGGCGGTGTTGCGACGCTGGTGGCTCCAGCGGCATCCATGGCCATTATGGTGAAACTGTGTTCACCCTCAGCCAGGTTGGATTTTGGCGTAAAGCGCCAGTTGCCCCGGCTGTCCACGCGGGTTTCGCCCACCAATTGTCCTTGGTCATCAATCAGGATGCGCTGGCCAGCGACAGCCTTGCCGATGAAGGTTGGCCGGGCGTCGTCGGTGGCCTGCTGATCGGCAATGGGGCCATGGTCCAGACCGACGTCATCACGAATTTCCAGCAGTTGCGGGGTGTCCGGCAGTCCGGCGGTCAGTTTGAACCCATAGGGGAGGCTTTCACGGCTGAAATTCCCCGCCTCGCTCTGAGCCACAGCCGTCAACGTGATCGCCCCGTTCTCAAGGGCGGCAGGAGGGGTTATGGACCATTGGCCGCTCTGGTCGGCGAAGGTGCTGCCGATGGCTTTGCCGTTGGCGTAGACGGTGACCTTCAGCCCAGCTGTTGCGCTGCCGCGTACTACCGGACGAGGATCATCGGTCAAGCCGTCACGGGGAATACTGCCGGTCACGCGCCCAGCTGTATCCTGAAGTTCGTCGATGCTGGGGGCGGCAGGTAGCTGGGCAGATAGAACCTGCAACTCGAAAGCGTCGGAGGGTTGGCTGGCGTTGCCGGCCTGGTCAATGGCAAGGGCTGTCAGGCTGTGGGCCCCTGGTGTGAGGGGGCTGGATGGCGTCAGACCCCATGAACCATCTGCCAGCGCCTGGGTGCGCCCCACTTCCTGACCGCTGTCGAACACGACTACTGTGGTCAGGGGCTCAGCGGCACCGGAGATCTTCGGACGGGTGTCATCGGTAGTCCCGCCTTGAGGAATCGGCCCGACGGCCTGCCCCTGGTCGTCGTAGAGATCGTCGATGCTGGGTCGCTTGGGGGCTGTGCGATCAACGATCAGACTGTGGATATCACTAAGGGCACTGAGATCGCCCAGTGGATCCTGCGCCTGGACGGTTAGGTCATGACGGCCCTCGGCTAATGGAATGCGGGGTGTGAAGCTCCAGTTGCCTTGGTCGTCAGTGATGGTTTCTCCCAGCTTGCGATCACCATCCTTGATCAGAATGCGATCGCCAGGCCGAGCCGTACCCTGCAGCGTTGGGCGGTTGTCATCGGTTGCCTGAAGATGAGCGACGGGGCCCTGGATCGTACCGACATCGTCAAGAATGTTGAGCAGGGTGGGGCGCGGAACATGGGCGAAGGGGGCGGCAGACAACAGTGCCGTAGCGATTGGCTCCGGACTCGGCGATAGCTGTATCGCTGCCCCGTCATCCAGGCGCGTCTCCAATGCATCGGCACTGGCATAGATGTGGAGTGAGCCATCATGCCTGCGTGCTGCCAAGGTACCGGGAGTATTGAAGAAGTCCTGAATGACCAGCCAGGGCTGTTTGATGCCCAGCGCGAGGTCTTGGCCCCGTCGTTGCAGCTCGGGGGAGAGCAAAGAGTCATCTTGGGTGCCCGTGTCGAGCAGGTAAAGTGCGCCGGGCAGGGCCATTACTTGCAAGGGCGTGGCGGCAGTCGTGGCTGAGGGAGCCTCAATGAGCCGGGTCGTGCCGTTATGAAGGATATGGACGCTAGCGTTGCTGTTGCTCAATGGACGGTCCTCGCGGTGTGGCTACCAGCGGTAACCACGACGAGGAAAGCGTCTATCGATACCGCAGGCCTGGGTTTCGGGGCGCGGATTCTTTCGTTCCAGGGACGTTCGTCGATACGAGATTTGTCTCAAAAGGCCGTATGGTCATCCAGCCAGGGTGTATCCGACCTCCTTGCCGTTGTCCAAGAGGGCCACGGTGGCTTGAGGCTCTGCGGTGCTCGGCATGATGAGCGTGTCGTCATGGTTCTTCACCGTCGACGGCGACCAGTCCATTTACGGCTGGCGCGGCGCACGGATCGAGAACATCCAGTATTCGCCAGCGACTTACTGGATGCGCAGACCATCCGCCTGGAGCAGAACTACCGCGCCATTACGGACATCCTCTACCGCCCAACGCACAAGTCGCAGGTGCAAGGTGAAGTTCGAGAGCGAAGCCAGCAAGCGGCTGATGCTGGCCTAGGCGAAGCTGCAGCCGCTCTGAACAGCGTGTGAAGGCCGCCTTGTCAGATCGTGTGAAAACCAATTGAGCGCCAAACCCTGAACAATCAATGGTCATCTTTGGCACGTTCTCGCTCGTTATGAGCGAGATCAGCTCATGAAATACCTGAAGACTTCGCGTAGCAACGTTAGCCTTCAGGCCGAGCGGGAGTTTTCACACAGTCCGTTGTGGCGGGCTTACTCGGCTCGTGTTGGGGGTGGCGGGGTGCTCAATGAGAACAGCGGTACACCAGGGCCACGCAGCTGCTTGTTGAACAGCCGCCATTCACGCTCCACCACGTCGTAGGGTACGTACAGGCTGAGGCGCTTGCTGCTCTCCAACTCCGGGAGCATTGGGCCGAATGCCTTGAACATGCCGACAGTCACACCCACGGCTGCGCCGTCGGCGCCATACACCGGCCCTCCGGACATGCCTTGGCTGATGGGCGCATCGTTGACGGCATACGCGGTCGGGTCGCTGCTGCTGGGCCGGATGAGTGCGCGTTTGGCCGTCCCTTCCCCTTCCACGATCACCAGCAGCGGGCTGACGCCTGCGGTGCGGACCGTCTCGCCCGGTACCGCCGCCCGCCACTTTGGCACGGGGCCTTGCGCTTCGTGGTGGATGAAAACCAAGTCACACCCGGTACTGCAGCGATGCACAACGTTTGGCAGCCAGGGAATATGTGCAACGCTAACCGCGTAGTGTTCGTTCCACTGCACGGCACTACCCAGAAAAAAGTAAGGCATGGGAAAGCCGGAACTGACCCGCATCAGACCCTTGGCTTTCGAGTGATCTGCAAGCGGGATCAGCGTGCCGTTGCAACCTGCCAACAGCAGGGCGGACAACAGCGCAAACACATGCGCATGCATGATTTCACTCCTATCAGGTCTGTTCAGTGTGAAGCTTAGATACGACGTGACAGGGCGTTTCACTAAGCCCTCCGTGACGTGATGGACGTCACGTCCATACGCCAAAATAGGGCTCTTCGCGGAATCTGGGGAAAGAGTGGGTTGACAGTCGGGGAGTGGGTAAATTGGCAGTCGCCAAACGAACCAACGCCCACTCCCTGCCGCCACCGTTCACCCTATTGATCTTGCTGCTTTCTGACCAGGCTACGAGCCTGTCGCCAATCTATCTATGACACCCTGCTGATTGAGCTCGAGCTTCAAGCCGGCTCTGGCCCTATCTACAAACGCTGTGGTCAGCCGCTCCATTAATCCACGAGCGGCGGATTCGCCAGGTGCGGGCGGATGACCGAGCGGATCGACTGGTTGGCGCCGGCGTCTCGTCTGACTCAGCGCTTGCGCGTCTGGCTCGAAGGCTTGAGCCACGTCAGTCGCCTTACCGGCCTCTCAAGGCACTGGACAGGCACCATCTGGAAGCAGAGGTCGGGGCCTTCGAACCGGGCGACGTACGCCGCTTGGTGACGGACGAGTTTGCTCTGCACACGGGACACCGCTACGCCACGGTGATCATGGATACCGAGCGGACGCGGGTACTGTGGGTCAGACATGGCAACAGCCGTGAGGCGATCCATCCGTTCTTCGAGCTACTCGGCGAGCAGTGCCAGCAGATCGAGGCGGTGGTCATGGATATGAACACCGCCTTCGACCCGCAGGTCGAAGTGATAAGCCTTTTTATGGAGGTGGCTCCGCAGGGTGCTGTCGGCGGCCTTGGGAGCCAAACTGGTTATCGAGTTCTACGGGGGTCTGTTTCGCTCTACGGCCCCACACCTGCCTCAGAGCGGCTGCAGCTTCGCGTAGGCCAGCATCAGCCACTTGCTGCCTTCGCTCTCGAACTTCACCTGCACCCGGGCCTGGGCGCCGGCGCCTTCGAAGTTGAGGATGGTGCCCTCGCCGAACAGCGCGTGCTGCACGCGCTGGCCGAGGGTGAAGCCGGTCTCCGGCACTTCGGCGCCGCTGAACATCGACGGTGTGCGCGGGGCGCTGCCGGCCATCGGGCGGCTGACGGTATTGCCCAGGCGCACTTCGCGCACCAGCGAGGCGGGGATCTCGCGGACGAAGCGCGAGACCTTGTTGTAGGTCTCGCTGCCGTACAGGCGCCGGGTCTCGGCGTAGGTCAGCACCAGGCGCTGCATGGCGCGGGTGACGCCGACGTAGGCCAGGCGGCGTTCCTCTTCCAGGCGACCGGGTTCCTCCATGCTCATCTTGTGGGGGAACAGGCCCTCTTCCATGCCCACCAGGAACACCAGGGGGAACTCCAGACCCTTGGCGCTGTGCAGGGTCATCAGCTGGACGCTGTCCTCGAAGGCATCGGCCTGGGCTTCGCCGGCCTCCAGCGAGGCGTGGCTGAGGAAGGCCTGCAACGGCGTCAGCTCCTCGTCCTCCTCGCTGTTCTCGAAGGCGCGGGCGGCGCTGACCAGTTCCTCCAGGTTCTCCACCCGGGCCTGGCCTTTCTCGCCTTTCTCTTCCTTGTGGTAGGTGATCAGCCCGGTCTGCTCGATAACGGTCTGGGTCATCAGGTGCAGGGGCATCTCCAGGACCTTGGCGGCAAGGTTCTCCACCAGTTCGACGAACACCGCCAGGGCCGACGCAGCACGCCCCGACAGGCCCTTGTTGGCCAGCAGCAGGCGGATCGCCTCCCACATGGACACGTCCTGGGCGCGGGCGAATTCGCGGATGCTCTCCACCGTCTTCTCGCCGATGCCACGCGGCGGCACGTTGATCACCCGCTCCAGCGCAGCGTCGTTGCCACGGCCGTCCAGCAGGCGCAGGTAGGCCATGGCGTTCTTGATCTCGGCGCGTTCGAAGAAGCGCTGGCCACCGTAGATGCGGTAGGGGATCTTCTCCCGCAGCAGCGCCTCTTCCAGCACCCGCGACTGGGCGTTGGAGCGGTAGAGGATGGCGATCTCGCTGCGGGTCATGCCGTCCTTCAGCGCGCTCTCGATGCTCTCCACCACGTAGCGGGCTTCGTCGTGCTCGTTGTAGGCGGCATAGAGGCCCAGCGGCTCGCCGTCCGGGCCGTCGGTCCAGAGTTCCTTGCCCAGGCGGCCGTTGTTGTTGGCGATCAGGGCGTTGGCGGCCTTGAGGATGGCCGCGGTGGAGCGGTAGTTCTGCTCCAGGCGGATGGTCTGCACATCCGGGAAGTCGCTGGCGAACTGCTGGATGTTCTCGATCCGCGCACCACGCCAGCCGTAGATGGACTGGTCGTCGTCGCCCACCACCATCAGGCTCTCGCCGCCCTGGGCGAGCAGGCGCAGCCAGGCGTACTGCACGGCGTTGGTGTCCTGGAACTCGTCCACCAGCAGGTGGCGGAAGCGCCGCTGGTAGTGCGTCAGCAGGCTCGGCTTGTCGCGCCAGAGGTCGAGGGCGCGCAGCAGCAGCTCGGAGAAGTCGATGACCCCGGTGCGCGCGCAGGCGGCCTCGTAGGCCTCGTAGATCTTCAGCATGGTGGCGAGGAACAGGTCGCCGCCAGCCTGGATGTGCTGCGGGCGCAGGCCCTCGTCCTTCTGCCCGTTGATGAACCACTGCGCCTGGCGCGCCGGCCAGCGCTGCTCGTCCAGCCCGAGGTCGCGGATCACCCGCTTGATAAGCCGCTGCTGGTCGTCGCCATCGAGGATCTGGAAGTTCTCCGCCAGCCCGGCCTCCTGCCAGTGCGCACGCAACAGGCGGTGCGCCAGGCCGTGGAAGGTGCCCACCCACATGCCGGCCGGGTTGATGCCCAGCAACTGCTCGATGCGGTGGCGCATCTCGGCGGCGGCCTTGTTGGTGAAGGTCACCGAGAGAATGGAATGAGGCGAGGCGCCCTCGGTGAGGATCAGCCAGGCGATGCGATGCACCAGCACGCGGGTCTTGCCGGAGCCGGCGCCGGCCAGCACCAGCTGGCGGCCCAGCGGGGCGGCCACAGCCTGCACCTGGGCATCGTTGAGGGACGCGATGAGGAGTTCGGGGTCGTTTTGCATCGCGGCATTCTAGGGGGGCGGCCCAGGCAGGGCAAACCGATGACCGGGCGGTCGGCCAGACGGCACGCAGCCTGCGTGCCAGAGCGCCCGCCAAAAGTTGGGAGGCGCAAGGGAGAATGGCATCACATAACCCTTTGGCGACTCCGCAGGCTCGGGTAAGCTCCGCCGACGCCTAGGCAACCATTACAAGAACATCGCCTATGACCGCGACTCCCAACCAGGCTTCCCCTGTGTTTGCCGACGATGATGCCGCGCCACTGCGCGCCCCTTTCGCCGCCGACCTGGCGATCGAACGCACGCGCCTGCTCTACCAGGGCTCCCGGGTCCCGACCCTGTTCATGCTGCTCAACGGGCTGGCCTGTGCCAGCCTGCTGTGGCGTTCCGAACTGGCGGCCCTGCTTTCCGGCTGGCTGATCTGGCTGGTCCTGCTGGCCGTGCTGCGGCTGACCCAGGTCGCCGCCTTCAACCACGCCCTGCCTTCGCGCCAGGCCAAACCGCACTGGCACCGCACCTTCCTGCTCGGCGCCGGCGCCTCGGGGCTGACCCTGGCCTTCCCGGTGGTCTTCCTGGTACCGGCGGACGCCTTCCTGCAGCAGGCGCTGGTCTACGGGCTCGCCGCCGCCGCCATCCTCTCCGCCAGCGTCGCCTACGCCGTCAGCCTGCCGGCCTTCCTCGCCTTCGCCCTGCCCTGCCTGCTGCCCACGGTCAGTTGGCTGCTCGCCAGCGGCCACCCGCTGCTGCGCGGCTGGGGCCTGCTGAGCCTGACCCTGCTGGCAGCGCTGATGGTGGTGGCGCTGCAGGTCAACCGCCTGGTGCGCAACAGCCTGCTGCAGCGCCTGCAGAACCAGGCCCTGATCGACAACCTGGAGCACGCCAAGAGCCGCGCCGAAGGGCTCAACGCCGAACTGGCCCGCGAGGTGGAGCAGCGCCGCCGTGCCGAGCGGGAGCTGCGCGGTGCCCACGACGAACTGGAGATCCGCGTCGCCCAGCGCACCCTGGAGCTGGCCGACGCCACCCACGCCCTGGCCAAGAGCGAGGCCCGCCTGGCCCTGGCCCTGGAGGCCAGCGAGCTGGGCCTGTGGGACTGGAACCTGGAAACGGACGAGGTGCACCACACCCAGCTCAAGGCCATCTTCGGCCTGGAGAGCGACGAGGTGGCTCGCGTGCTCAGCGACCTGCGCCCCTGCCTGCACCCCGATGACGTGCCGCTGCTGCGCCGCGCCCTGGTGGACCACCTCAAGGGCCGCAGCGAGGACTACGCGGTGGACTACCGCGTGCGCCACCGCGACGGCCGCTGGATCTGGGTGGAAGACCGCGGCCGCGCCGTGGAGCGCAACGCGCGCGGGCGTGTGCTGCGCATGGTCGGCACCCGCCGCGACGTCACCGCCCGGCGCCAGGCCGAGGAGCAGCAGCGCCTCGCCGCCACGGTGTTCGAGGCCGCCAGCGAAGGCATCGTCATCCTCGACCCGGACTACCGCCTGCTGGCGGTCAACCAGGCCTTCACCCAGGTCACCGGCTACCGCGCCGAGGAAGTGCTCGGCCGCGCCGTGGTGGAAATCAGCGGCACCCGCGAGAGCCGCCGCCAGTACCACCTGATCCGCCAGCAACTGGAGCATGACGGCTGCTGGCAAGGGGAGCTGGTGGACACCCGCAAGAACGGCGAACTCTATCCACAGTGGCTGCAGCTCAACGTGGTGCGCGACTCACGCGGCCAGGCCAGCCATATCGTCGGCTTCTTCTCCGACCTCTCGGCCCGGCGCGAGGCCGAGGAGCGACTGCGCTACCTGTCCCACTACGACGACCTCACCGGCCTGGCCAACCGCACGCTGTTCCGCGACCGCCTGCACCAGGCCAGCGAGCGGGCTCGCGAGAACGGCCACGGCCTGGCGCTGCTGCACATCGACCTGGACCGCTTCAAGGTGCTCAACGACAGCCTCGGCCACGAGCTGGCCGACCAGTTGCTGCGGCAGATGGGCCGGCGCCTGGCCCAGGCTGCGCCGGAGGCGGACACCATCGCGCGGCTGTCCGGCGACGAGTTCGCGCTGATCCTCGACCGCTACGGCAGCCTCTCCAGCCTCGCGCGCACCGCCAGCCGCCTGCTGGCCAAGCTGCGCACGCCGATGACGGTGGGCGGCGAGGAGCTGGTGGTCAGCGCCTCCCTGGGCATCAGCCTGCTGCCGGACAACGCGCGGGAGATCACCACCCTGGTCAGCCAGGCCAACATGGCCATGCAGCACGCCAAGCACCTGGGCGGGAACACCTTCCAGTTCTTCACCGACAACCTGCAGGCCTGCACCTTGGAACGCCTGCAACTGGAAACCCAACTGCGCAAGGCCATCGACGAGGGGCAACTGGAGGTCTTCTACCAGCCCAAACTGTGCCTGGCCGACGACAGCCTCAACGCCGCCGAAGCCCTGGTGCGCTGGCGCCACCCACAGATGGGGCTTGTCCCGCCGGGGGACTTCATCGGCCTGGCCGAGGAAACCGGGCTGATCGCCCCCATCGGCGAGTTCGTCCTGCGCCAGGCCTGCCTGCAGGCCCGCGACTGGCAGCGCCAGGGCGTGGCGGACATCCGCGTCTCGGTGAACCTCTCCGGGCACCAGCTGCGCCAGGGCAACCTGGTGGCCCTGGTGCGCCAGGTGCTGGCGGAAACCGGCCTGCCGCCGCGCCTGCTGGAACTGGAGCTGACCGAGAGCCACCTGCTGGAGAACGTCGAGCACGTCATCGCCACCTTCCACCAACTGCGCGAACTGGGGGTGAAGCTGGCCATCGACGATTTCGGCACCGGCTACTCGTCCCTGAGCTACCTCAAGCGCTTCCCGGTGATCGACCAGACCTTCATCCGCGACCTGTCAGTGGGCGGCGAGGATGCCGCCATCACCCGCGCCATCATCGCCATGGCCCACGGCCTGGAGCTGAAGGTGGTGGCCGAGGGCGTGGAGACCACCGAGCAACTGGACTTCCTCAAGGAACAGGACTGCGACGAGATCCAGGGCTACCTGCTGAGCCCGCCGGTGGAGGCCTCGGCCTTCACCGCGCTGCTCCGCGAGCAGAGCGCTACGCTGTGGCGCTGACCGGCTCCGGCAGGTCGCGCAGCAGCAGCCCGTGCTCCAGGTCGAGGTCGGCAGGCAGCGGGATGTAGAGGACGTGGCCGTCCCCCGGCGCCACCTCGCGACGGCTGCCGTCGCCGGCCTGCAGCCCATGGAGAATGAAGCCGAGGTTGCCGGCAGGGGTCATCAGCTCCACGCGGTCGCCCACCTCGAAGCGGTTCTTCACCACCACCTCGGCCAGTTCGCCCCGGCGCACGCCGGTCAGCTCGCCGACGAACTGCTGGCGCGACGGCCGCGAGCTGCCGAAGGCGTAGTTCTGGTAGTGGTCGTGGGTGTGACGGCGCAGGAAGCCCTCGGTGTAGCCCCGGTTGGCCAGTGACTCCAGGCGCTCCAGCAGGCGCGGCTCGAAGGGCCGGCCGGCCACGGCGTCGTCAATGGCCTGGCGGTAGGCCTGGGCCGTGCGGGCCACGTAGAAGTGCGACTTGGTGCGCCCCTCGATCTTCAGCGAATGCACCCCCATGGCCACCAGGCGTTCCACGTGCTGCACGGCGCGCAGGTCCTTGGAGTTCATGATGTAGGTGCCGTGCTCGTCCTCGAAGGCAGGCATGAAGTCGCCGGGGCGGGTCTCGTCCTCCAGCAGGAAGACCCGCTCGGTGCTCGGCCCCTCGCCCAGGGTCGGCGCCGGCTGGCAGGCGTGGACGATGTCGCCGAGGGTGTCTTCCCGCGCCTCACCGGCTTTGTACTGCCAGCGGCAGGCGTTGGTGCAGGTGCCCTGGTTGGGGTCGCGGTGGTTGATGTAGCCGGAGAGCAGGCAGCGCCCGGAATAGGCCATGCACAGGGCACCGTGGACGAACACCTCCAGCTCGATGCCGGGCACGGCCTGGCGGATCTCGCCGATCTCCTCCAGGGACAGCTCGCGGGAGAGGATCACCCGCTCCAGCCCCTGGCGGTGCCAGAACTCGACGCTGGCCCAGTTCACCGCGTTGGCCTGCACCGACAGGTGGATGGGCATGGCCGGGAAGTGCTCGCGCACCAGCATGATCAGCCCCGGGTCGGACATGATCAGCGCATCCGGCCCCATGGCCACCACCGGCTCCAGGTCCTTGAGGAAGGTCTTCAGCTTGGCGTTGTGCGGGGCGATGTTGACCACCACGTAGAAGCGCTTGCCGGCGGCATGGGCCTCGGCGATGCCCAGCGCCAGGTTGGCGTGGTCGAACTCGTTGTTGCGCACCCGCAGGCTGTAGCGCGGCTGCCCGGCGTAGACGGCATCGGCGCCGTAGGCAAAAGCGTGGCGCATGGACTTGAGGGTGCCGGCAGGGCACAGCAGTTCGGAGGCGGGAAGGCGGGACATGGGCAGGGCTCGTGACGCGAAAAATCGCGCATTCTAGGCAAGCCCCCAGCCACGGGTATTGCGCTGGAGCAATGCCGCTGCACGCCCACAACGCCGAGACCGATCGATGCGGTTCGCCGAGCTCACCGCATCCTACGGGCCCGCTCCATTCGTAGGATGGGCTGAGCTGTGCGAAGCCCATCGTTGGGGTGGACCACGCTTCACCGGTCCACCAGCGGAGCCAGACCGAGCCCAGCCGGTGACGTCCAGCCAACGCGGCGGTCTGGCTCTTTAAAGCGACCTCCACGCAGCGGCCTGGCGTTTGAGGCGAGGCTCAGTCGTTCCACGCCCGCCCTTGCAGCTCCAGCAGGCTGTGGGCCTGCTCCGGGCCGCTGGAGCCGGCGGGGTAGCTGCGGGGGCTCTGGTAGTGCTCGTGCCAGCCTTCAAGGATCGGGTCGACCCAGCGCCAGGCGGCCTCCACCTCGTCGCGGCGCATGAACAGCGTCGAGTCACCCTCGATCACGTCCAGCAGCAGCCGCTCATAGGCATCCCAGCGCCGCTGGCTGAAGGCCTGGGCCAGGTTCAGGTCCAGCTCCACCGGTTCCAGGCGCATGCCCTTGCCGGGGTTCTTGGCCATCAGTTGCAGGCTGATGCGCTCCTCCGGCTGCAGGCGGATCAGCAGGCGGTTGGCCTCGCCGCCGTTGAACAGGCGGTGGGGCACCGGCTTGAACTGGATGACGATCTCCGAGTACTTGCGCGCCAGGCGCTTGCCGGTGCGCAGGTAGAAAGGCACGCCGGCCCAGCGCCAGTTGTCGATCTCCACCTGCAGGGCGACGAAGGTCTCGGTGTCGCTGTCGTTGTCGACGTTCTTCTCGAAGTAGTAGGCCGGCACTTCCTGGCCGCCGATCTTGCCGGCGCTGTACTGGCCGCGCACGGTCTTGTCCTGCACGTCGAGCCCGGAGATGGGCTTGAGCGCTTCGAGGATCTTCACCTTCTCGTTGCGCACCGCCTCGGCGTCGAAACGCACCGGCGCCTCCATCGCCACCAAGCAGAGCAGCTGCAGCAGGTGGTTCTGCACCATGTCGCGCATGGCGCCGGCCTGGTCGTAGTAGCTGCCACGGTTCTCCACACCCAGGGTCTCGCACACGCTGATCTGCACGTGGTCGATGTGACCGGCGCGCCAGATCGGCTCGAACAGGGCATTGGCGAAGCGCAGCGCCATGAGGTTCTGCACCGTCTCCTTGCCCAGGTAGTGGTCGATGCGGAACACCTGGGATTCGCTGAACACCTTGCCGATGGCGGCGTTGATCGCCCGGGCCGACTCCAGGGAATGGCCGATGGGCTTCTCCAGCACGATGCGGTCGTCCGGCCCGCCGAGCCCGGCGATCTGCAGGTGCCGGGCGATGTCCTCGAACAGGCGCGGGGCGATGGCCAGGTAGTGGACGCGGGCGCGTCCCTGGAGCGGGCCGAGGTGGCGCGCCAGGCGGCCGAAATCGGCGCTCTGGGACACGTCCATGGCGAAGTAGTCCAGCCGCTCGGCGAACCCGGCCCAGTCCTGCTCGGTGAACTCGGCACGGGCCACCTGGGCGCGGCAATGGCGCTCGGCCAGGGCGCGGTAGCGGTCGATGTCCAGGGGATTGCGGGCAATGGCGAGGATGCGCAGCTGCGGATGCAGGCGGCCGTCGCGATGCAGGTGATAGAGCGCCGGCAGCAGCTTGTGAAGCGCCAGATCGCCGGTGCCGCCAAAGACCAACATGTCGCAAGGCTGGGTCACGTGTGCACTCCTGCGTGGTTTGCCTGGGCGGGGAAGCGGGTCATGTAGTATAACTACACGGTCACTACAGCCTGACCGTCGCCGATCATAACCGAGTTGCCCGGCCGAATAGATCGCGACCTGCGGCGTACTTCCCCACTTCGAAGAGCCTGCCCAGTGAATCTGCTGCAACATATCGCCCAATCGCGCCATCTGCTGCGCAAGTCGGAATTGAAAGTCGCCGATCACGTCCTGCTCGACCCCGCCGCCGTCATGCACAGCTCCATGGCCGACCTGGCGCAGAGCGTCGGGGTCAGCGAGCCCACCATCGTGCGCTTCTGCCGTGCCATCGGCTGTGGCGGCTTCCAGGACCTCAAGTTGAAGCTGGCGCAGAGCCTGGCGGCGGGCGCCAGCTTCGGTCAGTTCGCCATCCACGAGAACGACTCGGTGGCGGACTTCAGCCTGAAGATCTTCGACACCACCCTGCACACCCTGATGGACGTGCGCGAGAAGCTCGACCCGCAGGCTCTGCAGGCCGCCATCGCCGCCTGCGCCCAGGCCCAGCGCGTGGAGTTCTACGGCTTCGGCGCCTCCGGTGCGGTGGCGGCCGATGCCCAGCACAAGTTCTTCCGCCTGCTGCTGACCGCCGCGGCCTATTCCGACCCGCACATGCAGGCGATGTCGGCGGTGACCCTCAAGCCCACCGACGTGGCCATCTGCATCTCCCAGTCGGGCCGCTCCAAGGACCTGCTGATCACCGCCAACCTGGTCCGCGAAACCGGCGCCACGCTGATCACCCTGTGCCCGAGCCAGACGCCGCTGGCGGACCTGGCCACCGTCAACCTGGCCATC
>NZ_LXJQ01000072.1:0-23794 GCF_001728925.1 Pseudomonas sp. 1D4 | reverse complement strand
GTTCAGCTTCGACGTCTCGGTGTGGGAGTTCTTCTGGCCGCTGATGGAAGGTGCGCGCCTGGTGATGGCGCTGCCTGGCGACCACCGCGACCCGGCGCGCCTGGTGCAGCTGATTACCGAGGAAGGCATCACCACCTTGCACTTCGTGCCCTCGATGCTGCAGGCCTTCGTTGGTGACGAGAGCGCCGCCCGCTGCACCTCGCTGCGCCGCATCGTCTGCTCCGGCGAGGCGCTGCCGGTGGAGCTGCAACGCCAGACGATGGCACTGCTGCCCCAGGCGGGGCTGTACAACCTCTACGGCCCCACCGAAGCGGCCATCGACGTCACCCACTGGACCTGCGTGGAGGAGGGCAAGGACGCCGTGCCCATCGGCCAGCCCATCGCCAACCTGCAGACCTACGTGCTGGACGCCGAACTGAACCCGGTGAGCCCCGGCGTCACCGGCGAGCTGTACCTGGGCGGCATCGGCCTGGCGCGCGGCTACCACCGCCGCCCGGCGCTGACCGCCGAGCGCTTCGTCACCAGCCCCTTCGGTAACGGCGAGCGCCTTTACCGCACCGGCGACCTGGCGCGCCAGCGTGAGGATGGGGTGATCGAATACGCCGGGCGCATCGACCACCAGGTGAAGATCCGTGGCCTGCGCATCGAACTGGGCGAGATCGAAGCCCGCCTGCAGGAGCAGGACACCGTGCGCGAAGCCGTGGTGGTGGCCGCCGACGGCCCCAGCGGCAAGCAATTGGTGGCCTATCTGGTGCTTGAGCAGGCCGACGCCCTGGAGGGGATCAAGGCCCACCTGGCGGCGGTGCTGCCGGACTACATGGTGCCCAGCCAGTGGCTGCTGCTGGACCGTATGCCGCTCTCGCCCAACGGCAAGCTGGACCGCAAGGCCCTGCCCAAGCCGGACATGGCCCAGTCGAGCCGTGACTACGTGGCCCCGGAGAGCGAGCTGGAGCAGCGCCTGGCCGCCATCTGGCAGGACGTGCTCCGGGTCGAGCGGGTCGGGCTGAACGACAACTTCTTCGAGCTGGGTGGGGATTCCATCGTGTCGATCCAGATCGCCAGCCGTTCGCGCCAGGCTGGCCTGGAGGTGTCGCCGCGGCGGGTGTTCGAGAACCAGACCATTGCCCAACTGGCCGCCGCCCTGGCTGGACTCGCGCCGTCAGTCGAGCAGGCACAGCCCGTCGCCCGCGTGGAAGTCAGCGCGGAGCGCCGTGCGGCATTGCCGGTGGCGGAGAGCGAGATCGAGGACGTCTACCCGCTGTCGCCGATGCAACAGGGCATGCTGTTCCACACCCTGGAGGACAGTGGCGAGGCGCTCTACATCAACCAGGTCAGCCTGCCGGTGGCGGGCCTCGACCTCGACCGCTTCGCCGACGCCTGGGCCTTCGTCACTGCCCGTCACGACGTGCTGCGCACCAGCTTCCACTGGCAGGCCGGTGACCCCTTGCAAGTGGTGCATCGCCACGCGCAGATGCCGATCCGCGTGCTCGACTGGCGTGACCGCGCCGTGACCGACGAAGCCCTGAAGGCGCTGGCACGCGAGGAGGCGTTGCAGGGCTTCGACCTGGCGAAGGCGCCGTTGCAGCGCATGCTGCTGGTGCAGCTTGGCGAGTCCCGCTACCAGATGATCTGGACCAGCCACCACATCCTCATGGACGGCTGGAGCAGCTCGAACCTCTTCGCCGAGGTGCTCGAACGCTATGCCGGCAAACCACTGGAGGAACGCGCGGGACGCTATGGCGATTTCATCGCCTGGTTGCAGGGCCAGGACCAGAGCGCGCTGGAAGGCTTCTGGCGCGAGCGCCTGGCGGACTGCGAGCCGACCGCTCTGGCCCAGGCCGTTCACCCGCGCCACGACGGGCAGGGCAGCGGCCACCACGCGCTCTACTCCAATTGGGATACCCGCTGGACCGCCCGCATGCAGCAGTTCTGCCGGCAATTGCGGATCACCCCGAACACCCTGATCCAGGGCGCCTGGCTGCTGTTGCTGCAGCGCTACACCGGGCAGCGTCGCGTGGCCTTCGGCGCCACCGTGGCGGGGCGGCCGGAAAGCCTGCCCCACGCCGACAGCATGCTGGGGCTGTTCATCAACACCCTACCGGTGATCCAGGAGCTGGAGCCGACGCAGCGCCTGGACGACTGGCTGCGCCAGTTGCAGGGCTACAACCTGGACATCCGCGCCTGGTCCCATGCGCCGCTGGCGGATGTGCAGCGCTGGTCCGGCCTCGGCGGCCAGGCACTGTTCGACAGCATCATCGTGTTCGAGAACTACCCGATCGACCAGCGCCTGCGCGAAGCCGAACCGGCCGGGTTGAGCTTCGGCCAGTCCGACGACCTGGGGGTGACCAACTTCCCGATGGACCTGGCGGTGCACCTGGGCGACAGCCTGATGATCGAATACATGTACCTGCGCGGGAGCTTCTCCGAGGCGGCGGTGGAGCGTATCCGCCAGGTGATGGAGGACACCCTGGAGGCCATGCTGCGCCAACCCGAGGAGCGCCTGGGCAACCTGCAGCGCCTGTCGGCTGCGCAGTTGCAGGCGGTCACGGACTGGAGCCTGCCGGGCGAGGCGAGCCACTCGCCGGCGTTGCTGCCGGAGCTGATCGCGCAGCAGGCCGCCCGCCGGCCCGAAGCGACCGCGCTGGTCTGTGCCGGGCAGCGCCTGAGCTACGGCGAACTGGAGCGTCGCGCCAACAGCCTGGCCCGTGAGCTCGTGGCCGGGGGCGCCGGACCCGAGACCGTGGTGGGGGTGGCGCTGGACCGCTCCCTGGAGCTGGTGGTCAGCCTGCTTGCGGTGATGAAGGCCGGCGCCGCCTATGTGCCGCTCGATCTGGAGTACCCGGCGGAGCGCCTGGCCTACATGATCGAGGACTCCTCGATGGCGCTGCTGATCACCCGCAGCGACCTGCGTGCGGGCGTGCCTGTCGTCGAGAGCCTGCAGGTGCTTGAGCTTGATGCACTGGCAGCGTTTGGCGACGGCACGCCGCTGCCCAGCCGTCTCGACCCGCGCAACCTGGCCTACCTGATCTACACCTCGGGCTCCACCGGCCGACCCAAGGGCGTGGCGGTGACCCACGGGCCGTTGAGCATGCACTGCCAGGCGATCGTCGGGCTCTACGGGATGGGCGATGACACCCGTGAGCTGCACTTCATGTCCTTTGCCTTCGACGGTGCCCACGAACGCTGGCTGAGCACCCTGTCCAGCGGCGGCACCCTGGTGATCCGCGATGGCGGCCTGTGGACGCCGGAGCAGACCCTGCAGGCCCTGCACGAACACGGCATCACCATCGCCTGCTTCCCGCCGGCCTACCTCAAACAGATGGCCGAGTTCGTGGAGAGCAGCGGTATGCCGGCGCCGCCGGTGCGCATCTACTGCTTCGGCGGTGATGCAGTGCCGGAGCAGAGCTTCGAGCAGGTCAAGGCGGCGCTGCGCCCGCAGTACTTCACCAATGGCTACGGCCCCACCGAGACGGTGGTGACGCCGATGCTGTGGAAGGTGCCGGTCAGCGGGCAGTGCCAGGCGGCCTACGCGCCCATCGGTCGCGCCGTTGGCCAGCGCTCGCTGCATGTGCTGGACGAGAACCTCAATCCGTTGCCGGTCGGGTTCGCCGGCGAGCTGTACATCGGCGGCGAAGGCGTGGCCCGGGGCTACCAGGGACGCCCGGAGCTGACCGCCGAACGCTTCGTCCCCGACCCCTTCGGCCAGCCGGGGGCGCGCCTGTATCGCACCGGCGACCTGGTGCGCCTGCGCGAGGACGGCATCCTCGACTACGTCGGGCGTATCGACCATCAGGTGAAGGTGCGTGGCTTCCGCATCGAACTGGGCGAGGTCGAGGCCTGCCTGCGCCGCCAGGAGGGCGTCGAGGATGCCCTGGTGGTGGCGCGGGACGCGGCTTCCGGCAAGCAGTTGATCGGCTACGTGGTCTGCCCGCAGGTGGACGCGGGCGAGCGCCTGAAGGCCGCGCTGCGCCTTGAGCTGCCCGACTACATGGTGCCGGCGCAGGTCATCGCCCTGGCGGCGTTCCCGGTCACCCCCAACGGCAAGCTGGACCGCAAGGCGCTGCCCGAGCCGAGTTTCCAGCAGGATGCCTACGTGGCCCCGCGCGATGAGCGCGAGCGGCTGCTGGCAGGCATCTGGGCGGAGGTGTTGCAGGTGGAGCAGGTTGGCGTCACCGACAACTTCTTCGAGCTGGGTGGCGACTCGATCCTCTGCCTGCAGGTGGTGTCGCGGGTGAAGAACCACCCGCAACTGGACCTGGAGCTGAAACTGCGCGACCTGATGCGCTACCCGACCATTGCCGGCCTGTGCGAGCGGCCCGTCGAGGCGACGAGCACGATGGCTGTGGTGGAGACCCGGCAGGCCGTGGAGGGCGCCTTCCGCCTGCTGCCGATCCAGGAGTGGCTGTTCGCCGAGGAGATGGCCGAGCCGCACCACTTCAACCAGGCCCTGATGCTCAAGGCCCGCCGCCCGCTGGACCTGGACGCCCTGGCACGCGCCCTGGCGGTGATCGAGCGCCATCACGACGCCTTGCGCCTGCGCTTCACCCGTGACAGCGGACGCTGGATGCAGCACTACCAGCCCGAAGGCGTCGGCGAGTCGGTGCTGTGGCGCCGCGAGGCCGCCGATACGGCGGAGCTGGAGCGCCTGGCCAACGAGGCGCAACGCAGCTTCGACCTGGCCCGTGGGCCGATGTGGCGGGCGTTGCATGTGACCCTGCCGGGTGGCGAGGCGCGCCTGCTGCTGGTGATCCACCACCTGGTGGTGGATGCGGTGTCCTGGCGGGTGTTGCTGGAAGACCTGCGCAGCGCTTACGAGGCCTGCTGCCTGGGTGAGGTGCCCCGTCTGCCGGCGCGCAGCAGCAGCTACCGCGCCTGGGTCGAGCGCCTGGTCGGCGACGCGCCACGCATCGCCGCCGAGGAAAGCGACTGGTGGCTGACACAGTTGGACCACCCGGTCCGCGACCTGCCATGCGACAACCCCCGGGGCCGCAACCAGGTCAGCCAGCAGGCCGTCGCGCGCATGGCGCTGTCGCCGGCCCATACCGCGCGCCTGCTCAAGGAAGCCCCGGCTGCCTACGGCACCCAGATCAACGACCTGCTGCTGACGGCCCTGGCCCGTGTGCTGTGTCGCTGGAGCGAGCAGGATTCGGTGCTGGTGCAACTGGAAGGCCATGGCCGTGAGGACCTGTTCGAGGCGCTCGACCTGTCGCGGACGATCGGCTGGTTCACCAGCATGTTCCCGGTGCGGCTGGCCCCGGCGGACAGCCTGGGCGACTCCATCCGGGCCATCCAGGGCCAACTGGCCGCGATCCCCAACAAGGGCATCGGCTACGGCGTGCTGCGCCACCTGGGCGATGCGGCCCTGGGCCAGCGCCTGGCGGGCTTGCCCCAGGCGCGGGTGACCTTCAACTACCTGGGGCAGCTCGACCAGAGCTTCGACGAGCAGGCGCTGCTGGTGCCGGCGGTGGAAGACACCGGTGACTGCTACAGCCCCGTGGCCCGCCTGGCCAACTGGCTGGAGGTCATCGGCCAGGTCTACGACGGCAGCCTGGCGCTGCGCTGTGTCTACAGCGTCCGTCGCTACCGGCCGGAGACGGTGCAGGCGCTGATGGAGGCCTACCGTGCCGAGCTGGAAGCGCTGATCGACCATTGCCTGGAGCAGGTGGGTTGAGCCATTTCGACATGCAACCGGCGGCGGCCGCTGGGGCCGCCGCTACATCGAGGATCATCATGCTGCACCCTGAACTCGAAGCCTTTCTCGACCTGGCCGAGGCCAATCTTGCCAACGACCCGCTGCATCGCCTGGCACCCGTCCGGGCGCGCCAGGTCTTCCAGCAATCCACCGAGCAGTTGCGTTGGGCCGTGGCCGGCGAGGTGACCTGCGAGGCACTGGAGGCGCCGGCCCGCGATGGTCAGCGCATTCCCCTGCGGCTCTATCGCCCGGCCGGAGCGGAGGGCGCTCTGCCGGTGCTGGTGTATTTCCATGGCGGCGGGTTCGTCGTCGGCAGCCTCGACAGCCACGAGGGCGTGTGCCGTGAGCTGTGCGCGCGTTCCGCCTGCGTGGTGCTGGCGGTGGGCTACCGGCTGGCACCGGAGCACCGCTTCCCCATGGCCCTGGAGGATGGCGAGGACTGCCTGGCCTGGCTGGCCGGGGAGGGCGCGCGGTTGGGGGTGGACACCGGGCGCGTCGCCTTCGGTGGCGACAGCGCCGGCGCGACCCTGGCCACGGTGCTGGCCATCCAGGCAGCCCGGCAGGGCGAGCAGGCGGTGATCGTGCCCCGTGCCCAGTTGCTCTGCTACCCGGTCACCGATGCCAGCCGGCAGAGCGTGTCGCGCACCTTGTTCGGCGAGGGCTACCTGCTGGAAAGCGAAACCCTGGAGTGGTTCTACGACCACTACGCCCGCACCCCGGCGGACCGCAGCGATTGGCGGTTCTCACCGTTGCTGGCCGACGACCTCGCGGGCGTGGCGCCCGCCATCATCGCGCTGGCCGGGCTCGACCCGTTGCTGGACGAGGGCCGGGCCTATGCCGGGCGCCTGCGTGAGGCGGGCGTCGAGGTGGAGCAGGTGGAGCTGCCCGGCCTGACCCACGACCTGCTGCGCATGGCCCTGGTGGTACCGGATGTGCTGCAGGTCTACGACCGGCTCGCAGTGGCGTTGCGGGCGTTGCTCCGCGCTTAGGCGCCGTCTCGATGAAGACAGGCCCCGCCCCGGCGGGGCTTTTTCGTGAAGGGCTCCGAGAGTGACCCGTTAATGCCCCGTCGTACAGGTAGCCCGGGCTGATGTGGGGCGCGTGCCATTTCCCGGACTGAAGTCCGGGCTACGGGTGGTGTGCCGGCAGTGCTGCGCAGTGGGCGATTCCATGCCAGGGCGCAGGGTGGACCGCGCTTCACCGGTCCACCCTGCGGGTTCATCCGTGATGGCCTGCGCATCAGGGACGCACACTGTACGAGTAGCCCGGGAATCCGTGGCTGGTGTGGGGCGCGTGCATTTCCCGGACTGAAGTCCGGGCTACGGGTGTGGTGTGCTGTGGGAGCGGATTCATCCGCGAGGCTTTTGTCGGCTGAACGAAAAAGGCCGCCCCTGGGGGCGGCCTCGTGGTGGCGGCGTGACTCAGTATTCCCAGCGCAGGCTGGCGGTCAGGCTGCGGGGGTCGCCGTACAGGTCGCTGTAGACGCTGGTGCTGGCGTAGTACTTCTTGTCGAACAGGTTGTTGACGTTGAGGCTGCCGGTAAAGTGCTCGTCGAAGCGGTAGCGTGCCAGCAGGTCCACGAGGGCATAGCTGCCTTGGGTGGCGGTCGCCTTGATCTGCTTCTCGTAGTAGCTGGTGGCGCTCTCCCAGCGCACACCACCGCCGACGGTGAGGCGGTTGAGGTCGCCGGTCAGGTCGTAGGTGGTGAACAGCTTGAGGGTGTTGCGCGGGAAGCCCACGTTCACGTCGACGCCTTGCGGGTAGTAGGTGTTCACGTGGCTGTAGCCGGCCTGCAGTTGCCAGCCCGGCATGAGTTCACCCGTGGCTTCCAGCTCGACGCCCTTGACCTTGATCTTGGAGGGCTTCACCAGCTCGTTGTCGAAGGCGTCGTACAGGCCGGTGCCGACCGCGTAGTTGCTGAGCTTGGACTCGAACAGGGCAGCGGTGAGGTTGAGCTTGCCGTCGTAGTACTCGGCCTTGGTGCCCACTTCGTAGCTGTCGCCTTCGGTGGGGTCCATGAACTTGCCTTCGACGGTCCGGTTCGACTGCGGCTTGTAGATGCTGGTGTAGCTGGCATAGACCGAGTAGGTGTCGTCCAGGTCGTAGACGATGCCGGCGTAGGGGGTGACTTCGCCGGTCTCGCGCTTCTTCAGGCTGGTGGGCTCGTAGCCGTAGTAGGCGGAGGTCTGGTCCACCTTGAAGTAGCTGAGGCGGGTGCCGAGGATCAGCGACAGGTCGTCGGTGGGCTTGAACCGGGCGGTGGTGTAGGCCGCGTACTGTCGCTGGCTGTACTTCAGGTCGCCGATGCGGTTGAACGGTGGCTTGGAGATGTCGCCACGCCATTCGTAGACGTTGGGAATGGCCGGGTTCCAGCCGCTGCCACTGCGGTCGACCCACAGAGGGTAGGCGCCGGTGTTGCTGCGGTAGCGCATGGCGCTGGCGCCCACCACCAGTTCGTGCTCGCGGCCGAACAGGCTGAAGGGGCCGGAGGCGTAGGCGTCCACCGAGTTCTGCTCAGGCTTGCTCGGCCATTTGGCGAAGTAGAGGCTGGTGCCGGCGCCGGTCTGCTGGTTGGGGTAGCCGTTGCTGCTGAACCAGCCGTACTCCACGTCGTTGCGGTCGCGCACGTTGGCGACGGCGACCTTGGCCAGCCAGTCGTTGTCGAAGCGGTGCTCGTAGGTGCCGAAGATCGAGGTGCGCTGGCGGTCCGCATGGCTCCAGTCGGCGGCGGAGTTGAACGAGCGCTTGAAGTCGGTGCGCTGGCCGTTGCTGTAGAACGCCGGGAAGCCGAAGTAGCCGCAGGCGTCGCAGTTGCGCTCCTGGTAGTCGAGACCGAGGCTGATGGTGTCGCGGTCGCTGAGGTCGGCTTCGATGATGCCGTAGGCCACCTTGCGCTCGGTGCTGAGGCGGTCGACGAAGGAGTTGGCGGTCTGGTACGCCGTCACCATGCGGCCGCGCAGGGTGCCTTGCTCGTTCAGCGGGCCGGAGACGTCGACTTCGGTGCGGTAGTTGTCCCAGGAACCGGCGCTGCCCTGGATTGAGGCGGCGAATTCGCGGGTGGGGCGTTTGCGCACCATGTTGATGGTGGCCGAGGGCTGGCCGATGCCGCCCAGCAGGCCGGTGGCGCCGCGCACCACCTCGACCCGGTCGTAGACGGCCATGTCGTTGGACTGGCTGCTCATCGCCGGTTCGAAGACGGTGGGGATGCCGTCCACTTGGAAGTTCTCGATCTTCATGCCGCGGGAGAAGATGCCCACTTCGTCGTCCGAGGAGTTGCTCTTCTTCTTGTAGAGCACGCCCGGTGCGTTGGTCAGCACGTCTTCCAGGCTGTTCATCTTCTGGTCACGGATGCGCTGGCTGGTGATCACGCTGACCGATTGCGGGGTCTCGCGGATGGACAGCGGCAGCTTGGTCGCCGTGCCGGTGGCACCGGTGGTGTAGGAGCCGGTGCCCTCGGTGGTGGCCCCCAGGCCGGTGGAGACCACGGAGGTGGCGCCCAGCTCCAGGGTGCTCTGGTCCGCGGCACTGAGGGTGACGCTGTTGCCATTGACCTGGTAGCTGATGCCCTTGCCGCGCAACAGCATGTCCAGTGCGACCGTGGGCTCGTAGCGGCCCTTGATGGCCTGGGTGCGCTGGTTGTTGACCAGGCTCGGGCTGTAGAGGATCTGCAGGTTGCCTTGACGCCCCAGCTCCTGGAGTGCGCTCGACAGGGATTGGGCGGGAATGTCGAGGTTGACCTCCTGGGCCTGCACCAGGCTGGCGTAGGGAGCGGTGAGTGCGAGGCCGATGCTGCTGGCGAGCAGGGTGGGGCGCAGTGAGCGATGAAGCATGACCTTCAAACGGGGTGAAAGAGACTTCGTCATCGAGATGTTCCGCTTTTTAATAGTGAGTAGTGTTCGCATTTAGTAGGACGGAAGACCGCCCGGAAACCGGAAAACTTTTTTCACGCCGGTTGGCGATGGGTGACGGCAGTACCGTTGCGCAGCTGGATGAGTTGATCGGCCAGCTCGAAATACCGGTCGTCATGGCTGATGACGATGATGGTCTTGCCCAGGCGTTTCAGCTCGGGCAGCAGCTCGGTATAGAAGATGCGGCGGAAGGTCGGGTCCTGGTCGGCGGCCCATTCGTCGAACACCAGCACCGGGCGCCGCTCCAGCCAGGCGTTGACCAGCGCCAGGCGCTTGCGCTGGCCGGTGGAGAGGTCGGTGGTGGTGAAGGCGCCGTCGCGGATCTGCACCTTGTGGGCGATCTCCAGGCGCTGCAGGTACTTGTCCGCATCCGGTGGGATGGCGTCGCTGCCGTGGAGCAGGTCGTCGAACAGGTAGTAGTCGGCGAACACCGTGGTGAACAGTTGGCGGTAGTCGTCTCGGGTGCGGGCGGTGACGGCCTGGCCATCCAGCAGGATCTCGCCCTGGTCCGGGGTGTAGAGACCCAGCAGCAGCTTGATCAGGGTGGTCTTGCCGCAGCCGTTCTCGCCGACGATGAAGAGGATCTCGCCCTGCTCGATGCGCAGGTCGATGGGCCCCAGGGCGAAGGGCGCGGCGCCTTCTACCGGCGGGAAGGCGAAGCGCACGCCCTTGAGCTCCAGGCTCTGCAGCTGGCGGTCCGGCACGTCGGGGGCCTCCAGCAGCAGGTAGGGCTCGGGGGAGGAGAACTGCGCCGAGAGTTCACCGATGCGGCGGAAGGCGATCTGCGCGCGGCTGACGATGGGCAGGGTGGAGACCAGATGCTCCAGCGGGCCCTTCATGTACAGCAGCACCAGCACGAAGCCGCTGGTGGCCACGGCGTCCGCCAGGTTCCAGGCCTGCTGGATCACCAGCAGCAGCCCGATGACCACGAAGAACAGCATCGAGCCGAGGCTCTTGGCGATCACGAAGATGTTGATGGAGCGCACGTGGGTGTCGCGGATGTAGTCGGCGGTGCGCTGGATGCGCTCGCCGAACATGCGCTGGCGGCGCGGGCGGCTGATGCGCAGCTCCTTGGCGCCGGAGGCGATGCCGCTGTAGTGCTTCTGCAGTTCGTCCTCGGCTTCGCGGGCGGCGTTGAAGCCGTGGATGCCGCGCAGCCGCGCCAGGTACTGGATGGCGGTGCCCAGCAGCACGGCGAAGGCGGTGACCAGGAACATCGGCCAGGACAGCCAGGCGAGGTAGCCCAGGCAGCCGGTGGTGACCGTCAGCGAGATGGCCAGGGGGGCGAAGGCGAAGGCCAGGTCGCTGACGGTGTCCACGTCGTGGGTCAGCACCGGGATCAGGCGGTGGCTGCGGTAGCGCTCGATCTGTTCGATGGGCGCGCAGAGCACCTTGCGTCCCAGGTCCTGGCGCAGGGTGGCGATGACGTGCTGGCCCACGTAGTTGGTGCCCATGTCCGAGCCGATGGAGCAGGCCAGCGCCAGGGCGCAGAGGCCGATGAAGGTCAGCAGGGTGCCGCTGGTCAGGCTGCCTTCGGCGTGCAGCAGGCCGTTGATGGTGGCCAGCAGCGCGGTGACGCTGAAGCCGCCGAGGATGCCGAGGGCGATGGAGAGGGCGACCAGGCCGCGATAGGGCCGGATCAGGGTGAGCAGTTCACGCAGGGCGCCGGGGGCTTGTGTGTTCATGGGCAGGTCCGGATGGGGGCACGGGAAGGCGGGTCGGGCGACCCGCGACCGTGGCGTGTTCCGGGCGGCGCGACCTCATGGAGTAGACGCGCCGCAAGGCGCCTGATTTAGCCGCCGGTGACGGCGTGGGCTGTGCGGCTCACAGCTCCCGCGCCACCCGCAGCCCCAGCCAGTCGCCGCGCACGTAGGGCTCGCGGTAGTTGCGGTTGCCCGAGCGGGAGAAGATCGGCGGCTCGCTGTAGTCGTTGCCGCGGATGTGGCGGTACTCGCAGTTGGCTTCCTCCCATGCGCTGCCATCGCTGGGGGCGCCGACGTAGCTGTCGTGCAGGCAGTCCGCCACCCATTCGTAGACGTTGCCGTGCATGTCGTGGACGCCGAAGGCGTTGGCCGGGAAGCTGCCGGCTGGGGAGGTGTAGTTGAAGCCGTCGGCGGCGCCGTAGGTGTTGGCGTGCCGGGCGATGCTGTAGTCCTTGCCTTCGTCGAAGGGGAAGGGGAACGGGCCTTCGCTGCCGGCGCGGGCGGCATACTCGCGTTCGGCTTCGCTGAGCAGGCGGTAGTGCTTGCCAGTCTTCTTCGACAGCCAGGCGACGTAGGCCCGGGCCTCGTCATGGTCCATGCACACGGCGGGCTGGTCCGGGCCCTGGGGGTAGCTGGGCTTGCCGTTGGTGCAGCGGCGGCCGGGGCGGTCGTCGCCGTCGGGGAGGGTGATGCGGGCTTCCTTCATGTAGGCGTCCCATTCGCGGGCCAGCACCTGGAACTTGCTGATGGCGAAGGGTCTGGCGAAGGTCACGGTGTGCAGCGGGCCCTCGTCGGGCTGGCGGCCCACTTCGTGCTCCGGGGTGCCCATGGTGAAGCTGCCGGCGGGCAGCACCACCATTTCGGGGCAGTTCTTGCAGTCCTTGAAGACGCTGCCGGGTTTGTTGGCGTCGGCGGCCAGGGCCGGTGCGCTGACGAGCAGGGCGACGACCAGGGCCAGGGGTTGGGTTGCAGGCATGGCGATTCTCTTGAGGGGAAGGGGTCAGGCGAGCTGGGGGGCGAGGAGGGCCATCACCCGGTCGATCTGCGCTTCGTCGTTGAGCAGGCTGGGGGCCAGGCGCACCACGGGGCCGACGTCGCGGTCCACGGCGTCGCTGATCACCTTGCGCGCCAGCAGGTAGCGGGCGACGGCGTCGCAGGCGCGACCCTCGACGCGGAAGAAGGTGAAGCCCGAGGACAGTTCGCGGCTGCGCGGCGTCACCAGTTGCACCTTGGGGTACTCGGCCAGGCGCGCCTTGAGGTAGTCGTTGAGCTGGTGGATGCGCACCTGGACGTCGGCCTTGCCCAACTGCAGGTGCAGCTCGAAGGCTTTGCCCACCGCCAGGCGGTGGTCGAAGGCGTGGTAGCCACCGGGGGTCATCAGGGTGCCGAAGGTCTCGCCCCTGGTGAAGGTCGGCGTGCTGGGCACCAGGTGAGCCTGGGGCTGCGGGTCGCGGGCAATGATCACGCCGGTGCCACGGGGGCCGAACAGCCATTTGTGGGTGCCGGCGATGAAGTAGTCGCAGTTGAAGTCGGCGAAGTTCAGGTCCTCGACGCCGAAGCCGTGCACGCCGTCCACCACGTAGAGGAGGCGATCCGCTTCGTCGCGGCCCTGGTTGAGTTCCTTCACCAGTTGGCCGACTTCGCGCGCCGGCAGCTTCACGCCGCTGCCCGATTGCACCCAGGTCATGCCCAGTACGCGGGTCTCGGGGCGGATGGCCTGGCGGATGTTGTCGAGCATCTCGTCCACGGAGGCGAGATGCGGGTCCTTGAACAGGGTGACGCGCCGCACCGGCGTGCCCATGAGGCGTTCGCGGTACTCCAGGCGGGTGTTGGTGGAGTAATGCTCGTGGGCGCTGATGAGGATTTCCTTGCCGGGCGCCACCTGCAGGCCGCCGTAGATCATCGCCAGGCCGTCGGTGGTGCTGCCGGTGAGGGCCACCTGCGCGGGCTGCACGCCGAAGTAGCGGCCGGCCCAGGCGCGGACCTCGTCTTCATAGCCCCACAGTTCCTCGCGGTCCCAGTCCAGTACCTCGCCGGGGTTGGCATCCAGCCGGGCGCGGAAGTGGGCGATGGCCTCGCGCACCATGCGGGGGTGGGAGGTGAGCAGGAAGGTGCAGAAGTGCAGGTAGTCCGGGTCCAGGTCGAACTGCTCGCGCAGGGCCAGCCACTTGTCCGTGGCGGGGCGGTTCGGCGATGGGGCGGCCTGGGCGTTGCCGGCGAGGGCGGAGCCCAGGGGCAGGGCGGCGGCCAGCAGGCCGGCCTGCTTGAGGAAGGTGCGGCGGTCGCTCATGGGCGCACCTCCCCGGCGCTGGCCGGTGCGGCCAGGCGCTGCACCTCGCCCCACACCCGCAGGAAGTTGCCGCCCCAGAGCTTGGCGATGTCGGCGTCTGAGTAGCCGCGCTGGATCAGCTCGGCCGTCACGTTGCGCGACTCGCCGACGTTCATCCAGCCCTCGACGCCGCCGCCGTCGTTGAAGTCGCTGGCGATCCCCACGTGGTCGATGCCGACCTTGCGCACGGTGTAGTCGATGGCGTCCACCAGTTCCTTGACGCTGGCGCGGGGCTCTTCTTCGAGGATGGCGTAGAGCGCGCTGGCGTACTCGCCGAAGCGCTGCTCCGGCCAGATGGCGATGATCGGGTCACCCGGCATCAGCGCGTTGGCCAGGCCGTTGAGCGGCTGCAGGTCGAAGCGCGCGCGCAGGGCGTTGAGCTTGTCCAGGGTCGGCTGCGAGAGGGGCTTGAGGTAGGCGGGGAAGCCCACCACCTGGATCACGCCGCCGCTCGCCTTGATCTGCTGCATTTCCGCATCGCTGAGGTTGCGCGGGATGTCCACCAGCGCGCGCGGCGCCGAATGCGAGGCGACGATGGGGGCGCGGCTGAGACGGGCGACGTCTTCCAGGGCCAGGGTGGACATCTGCGACACGTCGATCACCACGCCCAGGTCGTTGAGTCGCTTCACCGCCTGCTCGCCGAGGGGCGAGAGGCCGCCGAGGGCGTCGGCGGTGTCGTTGAAGAAGGGCAACGGGCGCGAGGAGTCGGCCCAGGCGTTGTTGCCGACGTAGCTGAAGCCGAACAGGCGCATGCCGCGTGCGTGCCAGGCGTCCAGCGCGTTCAGGTCCTCGCCCAGGGGGTAGGCGTTGAGCATGCTGATGACGATGGCGAACTTGCCTTCGCCGTGCAGGCGGCGGAAGTCCTCGGGGCTGTAGGCGATGCCGACCTGGTTGGGGAAGTCGCGCACCAGGCCGCTGATGATCCTGTAGCGCAGCTCCTGCTGGTGGCGGGCCTCGTCGACGAAGGCAGCGGTGGGGCGATGGGGCGCGTTGGGACCGTTCCAGATCTCCGGCCAGCCGAAGATGGTCAGCGCCGCACCGGAGAGACGCCCGCGCCCGGCCTTGACCAGGTCGAACTGGCCTTCGCCGTCCTTGTCCGCCTCGTTGCCTTCGGTGCCGAAGTCGGTGGGCACGGTGATGTGGCTGTCGAAGGAGAGGATGCGTTCCTGCAGTTCCTCCGCGTGTTGCATCACGTCCCGAGGATAGGGCGCGGCCTGCCGCAGGAAGAAGTACCAGGTCGCTGCCGCGACCAGCGCCAGGAGGATCGCCAGGGCGATCAGGTAGAGGGCCTTGCGGGTCGTGTTCATTGCCATCCCGTTCGTTGCCAGGGGTTGATGCCGAGCGCACCCGGGGTGGGTGCCCGTGTCGGAAGAACGAGGGCAGGGTGGGGAAATTTAGAATCGGGCGCTGTTGATCCGTTGCGGGAAACGACCTGTGTCCGAAGCGCACTCCAGGGTTTTCCCGTGGCCGGGAAAGTGAGGCGGCGAAACCTGCCCCTTCAGGAGGCCGAGCGGAGTCGTTGCGCAGGGGGACGAGCGGCATGGATGCCGCGAGAGGCGCGCCAGGCCATGGATGGCCCATCGCGCCGGCCCCCGAAGCAACGATGGAGCGAGGGAAGTCCCGCGAAGCGGGGCCCGGATGTCGGGGCAAGCCCTTTTGGCTCCTTTTGGGGCGATTGCCAAAAGGGGCTCGCCCGGGAGGGCGAAATAGAAAACACCCGCAAACTCGGTAATCAACCTGATGCCGGACGTATCAGCAAAGCAGCCATAAATTTACCCCCCGTTACCTCGTTCTAGCGGGATAGGCGTGGCTGACACGGATGCGATGTAGCGATGAGGTTTTCCAGACGTGGGTTCATGGGGGCGCTGGCGGTGGCCGGCGCAGCGGTACCGGCGGTGTGGTACGCGCGGCGTGAGCCGGATTACGACGAACCCCTCGAACCGGACCAGGTGGAAACCCCGGGGGAGGCCACGGTGGACGCCGCCGATTGGGGCGGGGTGCGCCTGGCCACCCAGTTGCGCGGCATCTGGGACCTGCGTTTCGACGGCCTCGACGGCGGCCTGGACGGGCTGCCCCGCGAGGGCGTGGAGATGCTGCTGGACATCGGCCCCACCGGCCGGGCCCTGCGCGGCTGCATCGACCAGGGCGCCGCGCTGCGGGGCACGGGTGAGCCCCGTTACCGGGTGCTTGGCGAGGTGGTGGACCAGGACGGCAAGCGCATCCGCTGGCGCCTGGTCCCGGCCGGCGAGTCGGCCCCCAGCCATGAACTGGAAGCCGTGCTGGACGAGGTCTGGGGCAACTGGGCCCAGGCCGGTGACGCCAGCCTGAGCGGGCGCATCCGCCGCATCGACCGGCCCCTGGCGCTGCCCGAGCCGGACAGCCGCTTCGTCGCCCGCAAGCGCGCCTTCCCCGAGGCGCGGCAGGTGACACCCCTGGAACCGGCGTTGCTGCAGTGGCTGGTGTCCCCCGAGCACCGCCTGTTCCACCAGCTCTGGCACGCCACCCGCGACAAGTGGCACCGCCTCGACGACCGTCGCCGCGATGCCCTGCGCGGCGCCGGCTGGCAACCCGGCCCACGGGATGCCGAGCGCGGTGCACGGGGCCGGCGCAAGCACCTCAACGGCTCCGGCGAGGACTTCCTCTTCATGCACCGGCACATGCTGGCCAAGGCACGCCACCTGCAGCCGGGCCTGCCCAACTGGAGCCGGCTGCCGTTGCCGTGCCCGTACCTGGAGCACGACCGCATCGGCTTCATCCGCTACCTGGAGAACCACGACGGCAACGCCGTGCCGCCGGCCTGGTTCGCCTGGGACGACGACGAACTGAGCCTGTGGCTGCACGACATCAAGTCCGCCCAGGCCTTCTACAGCAACTTCCAGGTCTGGGAGTCGCAGTACCAGGACCCGGACTACCTCGCGCGCCTGACCCTCGCCCAACTGGGCTCGGAGATGGAACTGAACATCCACGACTGGCTGCACATGCGCTGGGCCACCGTCACCCGCGACCCGTCCAACGGCATGCCGCTGCCCGGCGACCGCGACCAGGTGGACTACGGCACCCGCTGGTTCCGCGCCGACAACGACTACCTCGGCGACCCGTTCTCATCCCACGTCAACCCGGTGTTCTGGCGCTTCCACGGCTGGATCGACGACCGCATCGAGGACTGGTATCGCGCCCACGAGCGCGCCCACCCCGGCGAGGTGGTGGTCCGCGAGGTCCAGGGCGTGCGCTGGTTCGCGCCGGGGCGCTGGGTGGAGGTGGGCGACCCCTGGCTGGGCGCGCTGACCCATGGCTGCGGCGGGCTGGACGATGCCGGCGGCGGCGCCGGTGAACTGGAGGTGGAGGCCATGAAGCTGGCCCTGCGCATCACCTTCGGCGAGGACGACCTGGTCAGCCGGCTGCTGCCGCGAACGCCCCGGCGTCCCTGGTATGCGCGCCACCTCAAGCGTCGCGAGGAGGGGCGCTAGCCCTGGAAAGGGCGAGCACCAGATTCGTTCGATTATCGAACGAATAGTCGATTATCGGATTGTTACACCCGGAGGCGGGGGGTACCTTGCTCCCCAGCCGACCCCGGCCCGGGCCCGCCGCCCGTGGCTTCACCGGGTGTCGCCACGGGCGCGCCGCCAGGCCGTCCTGGACAACAACACGAGATCGACCATGGCTGAAATCATTTCCCTCCGCGAGGCCGTCGAGCGTTTCATCCACGACGGCGACAAGGTAGCCCTCGAAGGCTTCACCCACCTGATTCCCACCGCCGCCTCCCACGAGATCATCCGCCAGGGCAAGAAAGACCTGCACCTGGTGCGCATGACCCCTGACCTGGTCTACGACCTGCTGATCGGTGCCGGCTGTGCCCGCAAGCTGACCTTCTCCTGGGGCGGCAACCCCGGCGTGGGCTCCCTGCACCGTCTGCGTGACGCGGTGGAGAAGCAGTGGCCCAACGCCCTGGAACTCGACGAGCACAGCCACGCCGACATGGCCAACGCCTACGTGGCCGGCGCTTCCGGTCTGCCGTTCGCCGTGCTGCGTGCCTATACCGGCTCCGACCTGCCGAAGGTCAACCCGAACATCCGCTTCATCGACTGCCCCTTCACCGGCGAGACGCTCGCCGCCGTGCCGTCGGTGCGCCCGGACGTCACCGTGATCCACGCGCAGAAGGCCGACCGCAAGGGCAACGTGCTGCTCTGGGGCATCCTCGGCGTGCAGAAGGAAGCAGCCCTGGCGGCCAAGCGCTGCATCGTCACCGTGGAAGAGATCGTCGACGACCTCGACGCGCCGATGAACGCCTGCGTGCTGCCCACCTGGGCCCTGACCGCGGTGTGCCACGTTCCCGGCGGCGCCAGCCCGTCCTACGCCCACGGCTACTACGAGCGCGACAACCGCTTCTACCAGGCCTGGGACCCCATCGCCCGCGACCGCGACACCTTCACCGCCTGGATCGACGAATACATCCGTGGCACCAAGGATTTCGCCCAGTTCCAGCAGAAGCTTGCGGAGGCCAAGTGATGAGCGCCCAGTACAGCACCAACGAAATGATGACCGTGGCGGCTGCCCGTCGCCTGAAGAACGGCGCCGTCTGCTTCGTCGGCATCGGCCTGCCGTCCAAGGCCGCCAACCTGGCGCGCCTGACCTCGTCCCCGGACGTGGTCCTGATCTACGAATCCGGCCCCATCGGCGCCAAGCCGAGCGTACTGCCGCTGTCCATCGGTGACGGCGAGCTGGCCGAGACTGCCGACACCGTGGTCCCCACCGGCGAGATCTTCCGCTACTGGCTGCAGGGCGGGCGCATCGACGTCGGCTTCCTCGGCGCCGCCCAGGTGGACCGCTTCGGCAACATCAACACCACCGTGATCGGCGACTACCACACCCCCAAGGTGCGCCTGCCGGGTGCCGGCGGCGCGCCGGAGATCGCCGGTTCCGCCAAGGAAGTGCTGATCATCCTCAAGCAGTCCCAGCGCACCTTCGTCGACAAGCTGGCCTTCATCACCTCTGTGGGCCACGGCGAAGGCGGCGACCATCGCCAGCAGCTCGGCCTGCCCGGCAAGGGGCCGGTGGCCATCATCACCGACCTCTGCATCATGGAGCCGGAAGCCGGCACCCACGAATTCATCGTCACCGCGCTGCACCCGGGCGTGACCCGTGAGCAGGTGGTGGCCAACACCGGCTGGGCCATCCGCTTCGCCGACCAGGTGGCCGAGACCGCCGCCCCCAACGAGGTGGAGCTGAGCGCCCTGCGCGCCCTGGAAGCCCGCACCGCGGCCGCCCACGGCCAGCAAGGGGGTGAGGAATGAGCCGCGACGTCTTCATCTGCGATGCCGTGCGCACGCCCATCGGCCGCTTCGGTGGCGCCCTGGCCCCTGTGCGCGCCGACGACCTGGCGGCCATCCCGCTCAAGGCCCTGATCGAGCGCAATCCCCAGGTGCGCTGGAGCGAGGTCGACGAAGTCTTCCTCGGCTGCGCCAACCAGGCCGGCGAGGACAACCGCAACGTCGCACGCATGGCACTGCTGCTGGCCGGCCTGCCGGAAAGCATTCCCGGCGTCACCCTCAACCGCCTCTGCGCCTCGGGCATGGATGCGGTGGGCACCGCCTTCCGCGCCATCGCCTCGGGTGAAATGGAGCTGGCCCTGGCGGGCGGCGTCGAATCCATGTCCCGCGCGCCCTACGTGATGGGCAAGGCCGACAGCGCCTTCGGCCGCACCCAGAAGATCGAAGACACCACCATCGGCTGGCGCTTCATCAACCCGCTGATGAAGGCCCAGTACGGCGTCGACGCCATGCCGCAGACTGCCGACAACGTCGCCGACGACTACCAGGTCTCCCGCGCCGACCAGGACCTGTTCGCCCTGCGCAGCCAGCAGCGCGCCGGCCGCGCCCAGGCCGAAGGCTTCTTCGCCGAGGAGATCGTCCCGGTGGTGATCAAGGGCAGGAAGGGCGACACCGTGGTCGATGCCGACGAGCACCTGCGCCCGGACACCACCCTGGAAGCCCTCGCCAAGCTGAAGCCGGTCAATGGTGAAGGCAAGACCGTCACCGCCGGCAACGCCTCGGGCGTCAACGACGGCGCGGTGGCGCTGATCCTGGCCTCCGCCGAGGCGGTGAAGAAGCACGGCCTCACCCCGCGCGCCAAGGTGCTCGGCATGGCCAGTGCCGGCGTCGCGCCACGGGTCATGGGCATCGGCCCGGTGCCGGCGGTGCGCAAGCTGCTGGAGCGCCTCAACCTGGGCATCGACCAGTTCGACGTCATCGAACTCAACGAAGCCTTCGCCGCCCAGGGGCTGGCCGTGATGCGCGAGCTGGGCCTCCCCGACGACAGCGAGAAGGTCAACCCCAACGGCGGCGCCATCGCCCTCGGCCACCCCCTGGGTGCCAGCGGCGCGCGCCTGGTGCAGACCGCCTTGCACCAGTTGGAGAAATCCGGCGGCAAGCGCGGCCTGGCCACCCTGTGCGTGGGGGTAGGGCAGGGCCTGGCCCTGGCCATCGAGCGCGTCCAGCAGTCGAAGTGACCCAGGGTGGGCTTCAGCCCACCACGACTGCGCCCCAGCACGGTCGAGTGGGCTGAGGCCCAACTGAAGCCCACTCGACAGGCTGGATTCACTCCCATCGCCCTGCCAACCTAGGCCCACCCCCAACCGCTGCAACGAGGTCGCCTTGAGCAACCAACTCTTCGACGCCTACTTCACCGCCCCGGCCATGCGCGCGATCTTCTGCGACCAGGGCCGGGTGCAGGGCATGCTCGACTTCGAGGCCGCCCTGGCCCGTGCCGAGGCCCGCGTGGGGTTGATCCCCCGAGAGGTCGTCGCGCCCATCGAAGCCGCCTGCCGCGCCGATTTCTACGACTTCTCCGCCCTGGCCCAGGCCATCGCCACTGCCGGCAACTCCGCCATCCCCCTGGTCAAGGCCCTGGGCAAGCGCATCGCAGCGGCCAGCCCGGAGGCCGAGCGCTATGTGCACCTGGGCGCTACCAGCCAGGACGCCATGGACAGCGGCCTGGTGCTGCAACTGCGTGCTGCCATCGGCCTGATCGAGGCGGACCTCGCGGCCCTGGGCGACGCCCTTGCCGAGCAGGCCGAGCGCCACGCCGGCACCCCGCTGGCCGGCCGCACCTGGCTGCAGCAGGCCACCCCGGTGACCCTCGGCATGAAGCTCGCCGGCCTGCTGGGCGCCGTCACCCGCCATCGCCAGCGCCTGGCGGAACTCAAGCCGCGCCTGTTGTGCCTGCAGTTCGGTGGCGCCTCCGGCAGCCTCGCCGCCCTCGGCGAACAGGCCTGGCCGGTGGCCGAAGCGCTGGCCGTCGAGCTGTCGCTGAACCTCCCGGACCAGCCCTGGCACACCCAGCGTGACCGCCTGGTGGAGTTCGCCAGCCTGCTGGGCCTGGTCGCCGGCACCCTGGGCAAGCTGGGGCGCGACCTCAGCCTGCTGATGCAGACCGAGGCCGGCGAACTCTTCGAGCCCGCCGCACCGGGCAAGGGCGGCTCGTCCACCATGCCCCACAAGCGCAACCCGGTGAGCGCCGCCGTGCTCATCGGCGCCGCCACCCGTGCACCGGGCCTGGTGGCCACCCTGTTCGCCGCCATGCCCCAGGAGCACGAGCGCAGCCTCGGCCTCTGGCACGCCGAATGGGAAAGCCTGCCGGAGCTCTGCTGCCTGGTATCCGGTGCCCTGCAGCACGCGCTGCTGGTGGTGCCCGGCCTGGAGGTGGACGCCGCGCGCATGCGCCGCAACCTCGACCTGACCCAGGGCCTGGTGCTGGCCGAAGCGGTGAGCATCGCCCTGGCCCAGCGCATCGGCCGCGATGCCGCCCACCATCGGTTGGAGCAGTGCTGCCGCCAGGCGGTGAAGGAGGGCGCCCACCTGCGCGCCGTGCTCGGTGCCTGCGCCGAGGTCACCGCCGAGCTGTCCGCCGCCGAGCTGGATCGCCTGCTCGACCCCGCCCATTACCTCGGGCAGGCCCGCCGCTGGGTGGACCGTGCCCTCGCTGAACACACCACTTTCCCGCGCTAGGAGTTTTCCATGCCTGCCGTACGTCTCGCCGATGGCGACCTGAACTACCTCCTCGAAGGCCCGGCCGGAGCGCCGGTGCTGGTGTTGTCCAACTCCCTGGGCACCGACCTGCACATGTGGGACGCCCAGGTCCCGGCCTTTACCCGGCACTTCCAGGTGCTGCGCTACGACACCCGAGGCCATGGCCAGTCCTTGGTCAGCGAAGGCCCCTATCGCATCGAGCAGCTCGGCCGCGACGTGCTGGCCCTGCTGGATGCCCTGGACATTCCCAAGGCGCATTTCTGCGGCCTGTCCATGGGCGGGCTGATCGGCCAGTGGCTGGCCATCAATGCCCCCGAGCGCATCCAGCGCCTGGTGCTGTGCAACACCGCCGCCAGGATCGGTACCCCCGAGGTGTGGAATCCGCGCATCGACGCCGTGCTGGCGGGCGGGGCCCAGGCCATGGCCGACCTGCGCGACGCCTCCATTTCCCGCTGGTTCACCCCGGACTTCGCCGAGGCGCAGCCGGAGAAGGTCGAGGCCATCGTCGGCATGCTGGCGCGCACCTCGCCCCAGGGCTACGCCGCCAACTGCGCCGCCGTGCGCGACGCGGACTTCCGCGAGCAGCTCGCTGTCATCCAGGCGCCGACCCTGGTGGTCTGCGGCAGCGGCGACCCGGTCACCACCCCCGAGCACGGCCGCTTCATGCAGGCGCACATCGCCGGCGCCGAACTCGTCGAGTTCCCGGCCGCCCACCTGTCCAACGTGCAGGCCGGTGAGGCCTTCAGCCAGCGCGTACTGGCCTTCCTCAGCGCCTGAGTGCGCGCCGGATCACCCCGGGCTGAAGCCCGGGCTACCGCTTTCCCGACGCAGATGCCGCGTCCCCGCTCCACGACCCTGTTCGAGGCCCCATCGATGGACGAAAAAGAACGCTACGAAGCCGGCATGCAGGTCCGCCGCGCCGTACTGGGCGACGCCCACGTCGACCGCAGCCTGCAGAACCTCACGCCCTTCAACGAAGAGTTCCAGGAAATGATCACCCGCCACGCCTGGGGCGACATCTGGACCCGCCCCGGCCTGCCGCGCCACACCCGTAGCCTGGTGACCATCGCCATGCTCATCGGCATGAACCGCGAGGGCGAGCTGAAGCTGCACCTGCGCGCCGCGAAGAACAACGGCGTCACCCGCGACGAGATCAAGGAAGTGATCATGCAGAGCGCCATCTACTGCGGCATCCCCGCCGCCAACGCCACCTTCCACCTGGCCGAAGCCGTGTGGGATGAACTGGGGGGCGAGTCGCTGCACCCCTGATCGCCGAGCGACTCCCGGCCCAGGCTCCAGAGCCTGCGGCCGGGCAGGCTCGGGTTCACGCCGCTGTCATGTTCTGCCCGCCAGCCCCCGCCCCGAGCGGTCTCCCATCCGCCCTCCCGTAACCCCTCCTTGCCGCAGCGCCCTGTCATGTCAGGCAGGTTGCGCGCACCCCCGAACATTCCCGTCCTTGAGCGCCTCGTGCTCCCGAGGTTTTTTCCTTTGCCTGTCACCCGTGGCTGCGACTGTCAGTGCCATGGCCGAGCCGCACCGGGCTTCTGGAATGCGCCCGACCGGCCATGACCCGCTCGACAGCGAACCATCCACGTCCAGACACGATGAAAGGAGCTTCCTCATGTTCAAGCGCAACGTTCTCGCTGTTTCCCTGGCCGTCGCCGGCCTGTGTTCCGCCCAGGCCATGGCGGCCGTCGTCGGTGGCGGTGCCACCCTGCCGCAGAACCTGTACAACACCACCACCGTGCTGCCGTCCGGCTTCAACGCCTACATCGGCGTGGGCAGCGGCGCCGGCAAGGCTGCCGTGCTGAACAACGACGCCACCAAGCTCAACCTGCCCAGCGGCACCACCGTCGACTACGCCGGCAGTGACTCCGTACTGAGCGCCGCCGAACTGCTGGCCTACAAGAATGCCCACCAGTCCCCGACCGTGCCCGTCACCGATGCCAACAACTGGGGCCCGCTGGTGCAGATCCCCTCGGCGGCCACCTCGGTCACCATTCCCTACAAGAAAGCCGGCGTCACCTCGCTGAACCTGACCAGCGCCCAGCTGTGCGGCATCTTCTCCGGCAACATCACCAACTGGAGCCAGATCAGCAGCGCCTCCGGCCCGATCACCGTGGTCTACCGTGGCACCA
>NZ_LXJQ01000071.1:0-24586 GCF_001728925.1 Pseudomonas sp. 1D4 | reverse complement strand
AAGGTCATCAAGCGCATAGCCTACGGTTTCCGGGACTCGACGTATTTCTTCCTGAAAATCAAGGCCGCCTTCCCCGGAAAGACGCGATGAACCGAAAAAATCCCGCACCCGAGGGGCGCGGGGCGGGATGGAATGCCGACCGGGGGGCGGTCGGGCAAGGGCAACAGTCAGGCCTGGGGCTGCCAGCCGCCGCCGAGGGCCTTGTAGATGGCGACGATGCCGCTGTAGAGCTCCACTTCGGCCTGGGCCTGGGCGTCTTCGGCGGCCAGGCGTTCGCGTTCGGCGTCCAGCAGCACGAGGAAGTCCACGGTGCCTTCGCGGTAGCGCACGGCGGCTTGTTCGGCGGCGGCGCGGGTGGCTTCCGACTGGCGCACCAGGGCGACCAGGCGTTGCTGGCGCTTGGCGTAGTCGCTGAAGGCGTTTTCGGACTCTTCCAGGGCCAGCAGCACCTGCTGTTCATAACTGGCCAGGGCGCCGTCGGCCTCGGCTTCGGCGCCGCGCAGGCGGGCCCGCACGCTGCCGAGGTCGAAGGCGGCCCAACTGATGGTGGGCGCCACGCCCCAGGCGCGAGCGGCGGAGGCGCCGATCTGCGAGCCACGCCCGGCGGTGAAGCCGAGGAAGCCGGAGAGGCTGACCCGGGGGAACAGGTCCGCCGTGGCCACGCCGACGTTGGCGGTGGCGGCTGCCAGGCGCCGCTCTGCGGCGGCGACATCCGGGCGGCGGCGCAGCAGCTCGGCGGGGTCGCCGATGGGCAGCTCCTTGGCGATCACCGGCAGCGGTTTGGGCGACAGGTCCACGCTGAGCGGGTCCGGGCGCTGGCCGAGGAGGGTGGCGATGCGGTTGCGCGCGCGGCTGGCGATGGCCTGCAGTTGCGGCAGGGTGGCTTCGGTGGCGGCCAGGCGGCCGTCGGCGCGCAGCACGTCCAGCTCGCTGCCGACGCCGGCGTCGCGCAGTTGCTCGGTGAGGCCACGGGATTCCTGCTGGTTCTTCAGGTTCTCGCGGGCGATACCCTCGCGCAGTTGGGCGCCGCGCAGGGTGCCGTAGGCGTCCACCAGTTCGGCGATGAGGCTGACCTGCAACTGCTGCAGGTCGGCCTGGGCGGCGCCGGCTTCGGCGTCGCTGGCTTCGATCTGGCGCTGGATGCGGCCGAACAGGTCCAGTTCCCAGGCCATGTCCAGGCCAAGGTCGTAGCGCTCGGTGGTCACCCGGTCCTCGGTCTGGCCGGGCTGCTGGGCCTTGCCGCCCTGGGCGGCGGCGCGGCTGGTGATCACCGGCAACTGGTCGTTGCCGACGTCGTCACGGATGGCACGGGCAGCGCGCAGGCGGGCGAAGGCCACGCGCAGCTCGCGGTTCTGTTCGAGGGACTGCTGCACCAGTTGGTTCAGGGTCGGGTCGTCGAACTGCTGCCACCAGAGGCTCTCGAAGTGCGATCGGTCGACCGGGGTGGCCTCGGCCGAGGCGAGCCGCGCGGGCTCGCTCTCGGGGGCCTTGTAGTCCGGGCCCACGGCGCAGGCGCTCAAGGCGAGGGCCAGCAGGGCAGGGGCGAATGCCTTGTTGATCATGCGTGCAGTTCCTTGAGTTGCTGGGCCTTGGCCGCCTTGCGCGCTTCGCCTTTCTCGACGAAGCCGCGGATCAGCACATAGAACACCGGGGTCAGCAGCAGGCCGAAGAAGGTCACGCCGATCATTCCGCTGAACACCGCAACACCCATGGCATGGCGCATCTCCGCGCCGGCACCTGAGGACAGCACCAGGGGCACCACGCCCATGATGAAGGCGATGGAGGTCATCAGGATCGGGCGCAGACGCAGGCGGCAGGCTTCCAGTACCGCAGCCAGGCGGTCGAGGCCTTCTTCCTGTTTCTCCTTGGCGAACTCGACGATGAGGATGGCGTTCTTGCACGCCAGGCCCACCAGTACGATCAGGCCGATCTGGGTGAAGATGTTGTTGTCGCTGCCGGCGAGGATCACCCCGACGATGGCGGAGAACAGCACGGTCGGCACGATGAGGATCACCGCCAGCGGCAGGCTCCAGCTTTCGTACTGGGCGGCCAGCACCAGGAAGGCCAGCAGCACGCAAAGCGGGAAGATGAAGACCGCGGTGTTGCCGGCGAGGATCTGCTGGTAGGTCAGGTCCGTCCACTCGTAGGTCATGCCGTTGGGCAGTTCTTCCTTGAGCAGCTTGGCGATGGCGTCCTCGGCCTGGCCGGAGCTGTAGCCCGGGGCGGCGGCGCCGTTGATCTCGGCGGTGATGAAGCCGTTGTAGTGCATGACGCGGTCCGGGCCGGAGCTGTTGTCCACCTTGACGAAGGTGGACAGCGGGATCATCTCGCCCCGGTTGTTGCGCACCTTCAGTTGGCCGATCTGCTCGGGCTCCAGGCGGAATGGCTGGTCGGCCTGGACGTTAACCTGGTAGGTGCGGCCGAAGCGGTTGAAATCGTTGGCGTACAGCGACCCCAGGTAGATCTGCATGGTGTCGAAGATGTCGCTGATGGCCACGCCGTGGGTCTTGGCCTTCTCGCGGTCGATGGCGGCATCCACCTGGGGCACGTTGACCTGGTAGCTGGTGAACACCGACATGGGGTTCAGCTCCGGCAGTTGGCGCGCCTTGGCGATGATGTTCTGGGTCTGTTTGTACAGCTCCTCGTAGCCCAGCCCGCCACGGTCCTCCACCTGCAGGCGGAAGCCGCCGATGGTGCCGAGGCCCTGCACGGGCGGCGGCGGGAAGATGGCGATGTAGGCGTCCTGGATGCCGGCGAACTCCTGGTTCAGCGCGGCGGCGATGGCCCCGGCGGACAGGGACGGGTCCTTGCGCTCATCGAAGGGCTTGAGCGGGGTGAACACGATGCCGCTGTTGGGGCTGTTGGTGAAGCCGTTGATGGAGAGGCCCGGGAAGGCCACGGTGTTCTCCACGCCCGGGTGCTTGGCGGCGATCTCGGACATGCGCTTGATCACCGCTTCGGTGCGGTCGAGGGTGGCGGCGTCGGGCAGTTGGGCGAAGGCGACCAGGTACTGCTTGTCCTGCTGCGGCACGAAGCCGGTGGGGGTGCTGGCGAAGCCCAGGTAGCCGCCCAGCAGCAGGCCGCCGTAGACCAGCATGGCGATGCTGCTGCCGCGCAGCACACGGCGCACGGTGCCGACGTAGCCCTTGCCGGCGCGGTCGAAGAAGCGGTTGAAGGGGCCGAACAGCCAGCCTCCGAAGAGCCGGTCCAGCAGGCGCGAGAAACGGTCCTTGGGCGCGTGATGGTCCTTCAGCAGCACGGCGGCCAGCGCCGGCGACAGGGTCAGGGAGTTGAACGCCGAGATCACCGTGGAGATGGCGATGGTCAGCGCGAACTGCTGGTAGAACTGCCCGGTGAGGCCGGAGATGAAGGCGGTGGGCACGAACACCGCGCACAGCACCAGGGCGGTGGCGACGATGGGGCCGGTCACTTCCTTCATGGCCTGGCGGGTGGCCTCCACCGGCGACTTGCCGAGGCCGATGTTCCGCTCGACGTTCTCCACCACGACGATGGCGTCGTCCACCACGATGCCGATGGCCAGCACCAGGCCGAACAGCGACAGGGCGTTGAGGGAGAAGCCGAACAGGTGCATCACCGCGAAGGTGCCGATCAGCGACACCGGCACGGCAGCCAGCGGGATGATCGAGGCGCGCCAGGTCTGCAGGAACAGGATCACCACCAGCACCACCAGAACGATGGCTTCGAGCAGGGTGTGCACCACCGCCTCGATGGAGCCACGCACGAAGATGGTCGGGTCATAGACGATTTCGTAGTCCATGCCCTGGGGGAAGCCCTGCTTCAGCTCGGCCATGCGCTGGCGCACCGCATCGGAGATGGCGATGGCGTTGGAGCCGGGGCGCTGGAACACCGGGATGGCCACCGCCGGCTGGTTGTTCAGCAGCGAGCGCAGGGCGTACTGGTTGGAACCCAGTTCGACCCGGGCGATGTCCCGCAGGCGGGTGATTTCGCCGTCGTCGCCGGCGCGGATGATGATGTTCTCGAACTCTTCCTCGGTGACCAGGCGGCCCTGGGTGTTGATGGAGAGCTGGAAGCTGTTGCCGGCATCCGACGGCGGCGCACCCAGGGCACCGGCGGCGACCTGGCGGTTCTGTTCGCGGATGGCGTTGACCACGTCGGTGGCGGTGAGGTTGCGCGAGGCCACCTTGTTCGGGTCCAGCCACACGCGCAGGGAGTAATTGCCCATGCCGAACAACTGCACGTCGCCCACGCCGTCCAGCCGCGCCAGCTCGTCCTTGACGTTGAGCGCGGCGTAGTTGGACAGGTAGAGCATGTCGTAGCGCTGATCCGGCGAGGTCAGGTGCACCACCATGGTCAGGTCCGGGGAGGCCTTGTCCACGGTCACGCCGAGCCGCTGCACTTCGGTGGGCAGGGTGGGCATGGTGCGGGTGACGCGGTTCTGCACCTGCACCTGGGCGTTGTCCAGGTCGGTGCCGAGGGCGAAGGTCACGGTGAGGGTGAGCTTGCCGTCGTTGGTGGACTGGGAGGACATGTAGAGCATGCCTTCCACGCCGACGATGGCCTGCTCCAGCGGCGAGGCCACGGTTTCACCGATCACCTTGGGGTTGGCGCCGGGGAAGTTGGCGCGCACCACCACCGTGGGCGGCACCACTTCGGGGTATTCGCTGATGGGCAACTGGAACAGCGAGATGGCGCCGCCGATCAGGATCAGCAGCGACAGCACGGCGGCGAAGATCGGCCGCTTGATGAAGAACTGGGAAAAATTCATGGCGTACTACCTCAGCCGCGCGGGCTGACGGAGGGTTTTGCGTTCTGTTCAGCCACGCGCGGGGCATCGCGGCCTTCCACCGAGCGGCGCAGGTCGTCCAGACGGGCGAGGGTCTTGTCGTCGGCCATGGGCACCGCTTGCGGGTCCACGGTGGCGCCGGGCATGGCGCGCTGCAGGCCGTTGACGACGATCTTCTCGCCCTTGGCCAGGCCAGTGCGGATGATGCGCAGGCCTTCCACCTTCGGGCCCAGCTCCACCGGGCGGTAGCTCACGGTGTTGTTGTCGCCCAGCACCAGCACGTACTTCTTGCCCAGGTCGGTGCCGATGGCTTCGTCCTTCACCAGGGCGGCGGGGTAGGTGTCGCTGCCCACCAGCTTGACCCGGGCGTAGAGGCCGGGGGTGAACTGGCCGTCGGCGTTGTCGAACACGGCACGGCCACGGATGGTGCCGGTGCGCGGGTTGACCTGGTTGTCGAGGAAGTCCAGTTGGCCCTGGTGCGGGTTGCCGCTCTCGCTGGACAGGCCCAGGTACACCGGGCTGGCGCCACGGGCGTCGGCGCCGGCCTTGCGCGCCAGTTCCACGTACTTGAGGAACACGCGCTCGTCGGCGTCGAAGTAGGCGTAGACCTTGTCGGTGGAGACCACCGAGGTCAGCAGCGATTCGCCGGCGTTGACCAGGTTGCCTTCGGTGATCTCGGCACGGCTGACGCGGCCGTCGATGGGCGCGGTGACGCGGGTGAAGCCAAGGTTGAGGCGGGCGTTGTCCAGTTGTGCCTGGATCGCCGCGACATTGGCCTGGGCCTCGGCGGCGGCGCTGGTACGGGCGTCGGCCAGCTCGGCGGAGATGGCATTGCTCTGGCGCAGGCGGTCACCGCGGCGGGCTTCGTTCTGGGCGCGGTTGAGGCTGGCGCGGGCCTGTTGCAACTGGGCTTCCAGGCGTTTCACTTCGGCCTGGAAGGGGCGCGGGTCGATCTGGAAGAGCAGGTCGCCCTTCTTCACCAGGCCGCCTTCGTGGAAGGCCACCTTGTCGATGTAGCCGGAGACGCGCGGGCGGATCTCGACGGATTCGGGAGCTTCCAGGCGCCCGGTGAACTCATCCCATTCGTTGATCGGCTGCTGCAGCACTTCGGCAACGCTGACCTTGGCGGCGGCCTGGTTCATCGGTGCCTCGGGCGTCTTGCTGCAGGCCGCGAGCACCAGCATTGCGGCGAGGGTAAGGCCGGTGCGCCAGGGTTTTTGGGGGGTCTGTTCCATGTGTAGCTCCGCCAGTTGGACGTGTGAGTGGGCGGAGTCTGCGTGGCGGGGCAGGGTGGAACGAATCGAACGCTACGAAGGTGACTATCACTCTCAGTGATGAATGGTTCTGGCATGGCCTCCGGGTTGTGCCGGAGGCTCTGGCATCAGTGCCCCGGTTCCACCAGCAGGCGGGCGCGGGCGAGGGCGTCGGGGTTCACTTCCAGGCCCAGGCGGGTGACCCGGGCGCCGGCGCGCTCCACCGTCTGCAGCCAGCCCAGCAGGGCGTCCAGGCTGCCTTCCAGGGTGAGTTGGATGGCGCCGCCGGATTCGTTGTCCATGCGTTCGATGGTCAGTTGCGCCTCGGCGCTGGAGCGGGCCAGCAGGCCGGGTAGGGCTTTGGCGGCGAGGCTGGCGCGTGGCGCGCTGGCGGGCAGGCGGGCGAGGTCGAAGCGCAGCATCTGCGCGCGCTGGTACTGCTGCTCGGCGTGCTGCAGGGCGGCGCGCTCCGGTTGCAGCAGCAGGCTCCAGGCCAGTATGGGGGTGAGGAACAGCACGAGCAGCAGCAGGGCGCGGCGCTCTCGGGCGGGTAGCTGGTCCCAGCGCTGGCGCAGGGGGGCGATGAGGGGGGCGGGCGACATGGGGGGCTCCTCGGGTCAGGGGGTGGCGATCTGCAGGCGCGCGCTGACGCCCTGGGCGTCGCGGGCGCCGGCATCGGACTGCACGGCCAGGCCCTGGCTGGTGAGCCCTTCGCGCAGGCGTTCGAGGTCGGCGAAGGACGCGCTGCCGACCCGCAGGGTCCAGCCTTCGCCGGCCTGGTAGTCGAGCCGCTGAACCCGGGCGAGGGCGCCGCCGCCGGCGCTCCAGGTGCGTGCCAGGCGTTCCAGGTTGCGGGCCAGATCGGCGTCGGGTTGATCGGCCTTGGCCAGGCGGGCGCGTACCTGGCGCTCCAGGTCCACCACGCGGGGTTCGTCGGGCACACGGGCCTGCCACTGGGCGAGGTTCTCGGCTTCCAGGGCGGCGGTGGCCTGTTCCAGGGCCTGGCGTTGCACGCGGTCGTGCAGCCACTGTCCGGCTCCGGCCAGCACCACCAGCAGGGCCAGGGTGCCCCAGGGCATGGCGCGGCGGTCGCCACCGGCGAACTCGCCCTGGCGCAGGTCGATGGCCTGGCGACTGCCTTCGGCCAACAGCGCCCAGGGCTCCTCTTCCCGCTGTTGCAGGTCGCTGGGCAGCAGCGCGGCAGAGGCGGCCAGGGACTCGTCATCCAGGGCATCGCACAGGCCGGGGGCGCCGCCCACCAGCCAGCGCCCGGCGCAACGCAGGGCCAGGGGTTGGCCGGGGGGCAGGCAGTCGGCGTCGAGGTGGATGCGCCGAGGCGTCAGCCCCAGAGCGGACAGGCGCTCCAGGCAGGCGCTGAGCCAGGTGCGGTCGAGGGCGATCACTCGGCACTGACGGCCCTGTTGCAGCGGCCCCTGGGCCAGGTGCAACTGGTCGAGGTCGTCCAGCAGGCGTTCTTCCAGGGCGGAGCGCACCGCTTGGCGCAACCAGCGGCCGCTGCGCGCCGGGACCTCGACGCGGTGCTGGCTGGCGGCCTCGGCGGGCAGCAGCAGGGTCAGGGCGCGGCCGGCCAGTGCCTCGGCGGCCTGCTCCAGGCTGCCCTGGGCGGGGGCACCGGTGGTCGTCCACCAGGTGGCGGGGCTGTCGGCGGCGGGTGTGGACAGGTGGAGCCAGGCGTGCACGGGGGTCACTCCGTTGTTGAAGGGGATGGGAGCACCTGGCGACGCAGCACCCGCAGGTGCCCGTCCTGTTCCAGGCGCAGGTCGCTGGCCAGGTGCAGACGGCGTTCGCCCAGTTCGGCCAGCAGGTGGACGCGGAAGAAGCGGCTGTCCACGGCCAGGCCCGGGGCGCGCACTTCGCGGCCTTGCAGCAGGGGCAATTCGAGGAAGTCCTGCACCGTGGCCCAGCCACCGGCGGGGCGCGCCTGCACCAGGGTGCGGGCGAGGGACGGGTCGAGGCCTTCCAGGCTCGCCAGTTGCACCGCCGAGGCGGTGTTGAGGTTGAGGGATGCGCCGCCGAGGGTGGCCACGTGGGGCGCCAGGCGGGCGAAGTCGCTGGGTGCCAGATCACCCAGGCGCATCAGCTCGCTGGTGTCCAGCAGGCCCTGGGCCTTGCCGCCGGGGCCGGGCCGGGTCGGCAGGCGCGCGGGGTCGTGGGCGGGCACGTCGAGCTGGGCCAGCAGGCGCTGGTAGCGTGCGCGCTGCAGGTCGCTGCGGCCGACCCGCAGGTGGTCGAGGTCGAAGCGGCCGGCCAGGTCCTCGATGCGCACCTGCACCTGGCCGCTGCCCAGGGGCCAGCGCTGGGGCGTGCGCGCCCAGCCCTGGCCCAGGTGGACCTGGGGTGGGTCTTCGCGGTTGGCCAGGTCGTCCCGCAGTTGCTGGCGGGCCCAGGTCTCGCCGCTCAGGGCCATCTGCCAGAGGTGCTGCTGGTCCAGTTGGCGGGCGGTGGCGGCCAGGCTCAGACGTTGGCGGGCGAGCATGTCGGCCACCACCAGGGTCACCAGGGCGGTGACCAGCAGCACGCTGAGCAGGGCGACGCCGCGTTGGCGGTGTTCATTCATCACGCTGGCCCTCGCCACCCGGCAGCAGGATCACTCGGCGCAGCTCGGGGTAGCCCGGCGCATCGATCACCAGGTCCACGGCAGCCGGCAAGACCAGGGCGCCACCGCCGGCGGGCCAACTGTCGTGGCGCACGCCCTGGGCGTCGATGTAGCCCAGGCGCAGTAGGGTGATCCCCTGCAGCAGGCGCTGGCGGCGCGTGGCGCCGTCGTCGGGGTTGCGGAATTCGCGCCACCATTCGCCGTCCTCCCATTGGTGGCTCACCAGCAGCAGGTCGCTGCGCGGCTGGCCGAGGGGGTTGGCCGCGCCACCGCGCAGCAGGCGGAAGCGGTCGTCACGACCGATCAGCGCCTGGCGCCGGCTGGGGTCGTCGGGCAGGGAGCGGGGCACGGCCTGCCAGAGGTCGCGCTGGAGGATGTCCAGGGCTCGCTGCAGGCTGCGCAGTTGCTGTTCGTGCAATTCGATGCGCTGCTCGCTGTGCAGCACCCGCTGCAGCAGTTGGTAGCTGGCCAGGCCGAGCAGGCTGAACAGGGCGATGGCGATCAGCACTTCCAGCAGGGTGAAGCCGCGCTGGGTCATGGGCGGGCCTCGATGAAGCCGTTCAGGCGTGCGCGGGTCACCGGCGGCCGGCCGGGCACGGCGACGGCCACGTCCACCTCCAGCAGGCGCGGGTCGGGGGCGTTGCCCACTTCCACGGCCAGCAGCCATTCGCGGCCGGCGAAGGCGATGCGCTCTTCCCTGTGGCCCATCTGGGGTGCCAGCAGGCCGATGCGCAGCTCGTTGAGGCGGTTGTCCGCCAGCCAGTTGGCGAGGCTGCGCTCCACCAGCCCGGCGCTGTTGCGGGCGACGTGGGTGGCGGCGCTGTAGAGGGCCACGGAGAGGGTGGCGAAGATCGCCAGGGCGACCATGACTTCCAGCAGGGTGAAACCCTCAGAGCGTTTCAACACGCACCTCCTCCAGGCCGTCGCTGGACAGCTCCAGCACCGGCCGGCCGCGCACCTCGATCTGCAGGCTGAAGGGCGTCAGTTCGTCGCTGGAGAGCACCAGCAGTTGCGGGCCGGGGCCAGGCACGGGGGCGCCCAGGCCGGGAGCCTGCTCGCCCAGTTCCAGGTGCAGGCGCAGGCTGTCGGGCAACTGTTGCGGGCGGTAGTCGCTGGCCGGTAGCCAGCGGCCGTCGGCGTCCAGGCGATGCACGGTGTAGCCGTCGGGTTCGATGCGCACGCCCAGCTCCTGGCGCTCCAGCATGGCGTCCTCGCGCAACAGGCCGAGCAGGCTGCGCAGGCGCTCGGCTTCGCGCTTGGCGTGCTGCGGGCCGTGGTCGCTCTGGGCGAGGGTCAGGGTGCTGGCCAACAGGCCGACCATGAGGATCACCACCAGCACTTCCAGCAGGGTGAAGCCTCGCGCCCGGCGAGCCGATGGGATGAGGTGGGACGTACGGAGCATCAGAGGTCCCAGTTGCCGATCTCGGCATTCAGGCCTTCGCCGCCGGCACGGCCGTCGGCCCCGAAGGAGAACAGGTCATAGGCGGTGCCGCGGCTGCCGGGCACCACGTACTGGTAGGGGTTGCCCCAGGGGTCCACGGGCAGGCGCTTGAGGTAGCCGTCGGGGTTCCAGTTGCGCGCGGCCGGGGTGCCGCTGGGCTTGCTGACCAGGGCTTCAAGGCCCTGCTGGGTGCTGGGGTAGCCGTGGTTGTCGAGCTTGTAGATGTCCAGCGCCATGGCGATGGCCTTGATGTCGCTGCGGGCAGCGGTGACCTTGGCCTGGTCCGGGCGGTTCATGATCTGCGGGACCACGAGTGCGGCGAGGACGCCGAGGATGACCACGACGACCATGATTTCGATCAGGGTGAAACCCCGTTGCCGGTTGCGGGTGTGCATGGGTGTGCCTGCCTTCAGGTGATGAGTTGGTTGAGGCTGAGGATGGGCATCAGGATCGCCAGGACGATGAGCAGCACGCTGGCGCCCATGAACACCAGCATCGCCGGCTCGAACAGTCCGACGAGCATGGCGATGCGGTTGGCCAACTGGGTTTCCTGCTGGGTGGCGGCGCGGTCGAGCATGGCGTCCAGCTCGCCGGAGCGCTCACCGCTGGCGATCAGGTAGAGCATCATCGGCGGGAAGTGGCCGCTGCGCTCCAGTGCCCGGGTCAGGCCGCCACCTTCTCGCACCGAGCGCGCCACGTCTTTGAGACTCGTCCGAATCCGTTGGTTGGCCACCACTTCGGCGGCGATTTCCAGGGCGTCCACCAGCGGTACACCGCTGCGCCCGAGGATGGCCAGGGTGCTGGTGAAACGGGTGCAGTTGCTCGCCCGCAGCACCTTGCCCACCACCGGCAGGCGCAGTTGCAGGCCGTGCCAGGCCAGGCGCGTGGCGGGGCGGCGCAAGGCCAGGTGCACGCCCACCGCTGCGGCGGCGACGAACAGCAGCATGAGCAGGCCGTGGGCCTGCAGGCCGGCACTGGCGGCGATCAGACCACGGGTCAGGGCGGGCAGCTCCTGGCCGCTGTCGATGAACACCTTGACCACGTCCGGCACCACGAAGCCGAGCAGGAAGCCGACGATGCCGAAGGCCGCCACCAGCAGGATGCTGGGGTAGAGCATGGCCAACTGCAGTTGCTGGCGCGCTGCCTGGCGGGCTTCGGTGTAGTCGGCCAGTTGCATCAGCACCTGGGCCAGGTGGCCGGCGCGTTCGCCGGCGGCCACGGTGGCGCGGTACAGCGCCGGGAAGGCGCGGGGGAACTCGGCCATGGCGCGGGCCAGGCCGTGGCCTTCCAGCACCCGCGCGCGAATGGCCAGGACCATGGCTTGGTGGGCGCGCTTCTCGCACTGGGCGGCGACCGCCGCGAGCACCTCTTCCAGGGGCAGGGCAGCCTGCACCAGGGTGGCCAACTGGCGGGTCAGCAGGGCCAGGTCGGCGGTGGAGAGCCCCTGGCGGTTGCGCCCCGGCGTGCCTTCGCGCGGGGTACTGCCCCGGTGGCTCTTGAGCTTGAGCGGCACCAGGTTGCGCTCGCGCAGCAACTGGCGCGCCTGGCGCTCGCTGTCGGCTTCCTGCACGCCGCGCAGCTTGCGGCCGCCGGGGTCCATGGCGAGGTATTCGTAGGCGGCCATCTCAGTCCTCCCGGGTGACGCGCAGCAGTTCTTCGAGGCTGGTCACGCCGGCCAGCACCTTGTCGCGGCCGTCCATGAACAGGCTGGGGCCATGACGGCGGGCGTGGCGGGTCAGTTCGGCCTCGCCGGCGCCCTGGTGGATCAGTTGGCGCAGGGCTTCGTCCAGCACCACCAGTTCGTAGAGGCCCTGGCGGCCGCGGTAGCCGCTGTGCTGGCAGGCGTCGCAGCCCACCGGGTGCCAGAGCGTGGGGCGCGCCTGCAGGTCGAGGCCGAGGTGCTCGCAGGCGGCGTCGTCGGCAGGCCCGGGCTGCTTGCAGTGGGGGCAGAGCACCCGCACCAGGCGCTGGGCCAGCACGCCCACCAGGGAGCTGCACAGCAGGAAGGGCTCGACACCCATGTCCACCAGACGGGTGACGGCGCCCACGGCGCTGTTGGTGTGCAGGGTGGAGAGCACCAGGTGGCCGGTGAGCGAGGCCTGCACGGCGATCTCGGCGGTCTCGTGGTCGCGGATCTCGCCGACCATGACCACGTCCGGGTCCTGGCGGAGGATGGCCCGCAGGCCCCGTGCGAAGGTCATGTCCACCTTGGTGTTGACCTGGGTCTGGCCGATGCCGGGCAGGTGGTACTCCACCGGGTCCTCGATGGTGAGGATGTTGCGGGTCTGGCTGTTGAGGCTGGCCAGGCCGGCGTAGAGGGTGGTGGTCTTGCCCGAGCCGGTGGGGCCGGTGACCAGCAGGATGCCGTGGGGGCGCGCCAGGGCGCCTTCCAGGCGGCTGCGGGTGGTCGGGTCCATGCCCAGGCGGCTGAGGTCGAGGCGACCGGCCTGCTTGTCCAGCAGGCGCATCACCACGCGCTCGCCGTGGGTGGAGGGCAGGGTGGAGACGCGCACGTCCACTTCGTGGCCGGCAATGCGCAGGGCGATGCGGCCATCCTGGGGGATGCGCTTTTCGGCAATATCCAGCCGCGCCATGACCTTGATCCGCGACACCAGCAGCCCGGCCAGCTCGCGGCGGGGCTGGAGGATTTCGCGCAGGAGGCCGTCCACCCGCAGGCGCACGGAGAGGTGGCGCTCGAAGGTCTCCAGGTGGATGTCCGAGGCCTTGGCCTTCACCGCCTCGGCGAGGATGGCGTTGATCAGGCGGATGATCGGCGCGTCGTCCTCCTGCTCCATCAGGTCGGTGGTCTGCGGCAACTGTTCGGCGAGGCTGGCCAGGTCGTCCTGCCCGGCCATGGCGTCGCCCAGGCCGTCGGCCACTTCGCGGGCGTCGTTCTGGCCGTCCTGGTAGTGGCTGGCCAGGACATCGGCGAAGGCCTCGGCGTCCAGCACCCGGGGGCGCAGGGCGCTGCCGTGCTGACGCCGCACCTCGGCGAGGATGGCCATGTCGGTACCGACCCGGCACAGCAGCTCGCCGCCGTGCAGCAGCACACCATGGCGCCGGGCGTAGCTGAAGGGCAGGCGCGCGCTGCTCATCGCCCGTTGGCTCCGCGCACGTCCAGTACCGGGCTGCCGTCGTTGTCGAACAGGCGCCGTGGGTCGCTGGGCAGCAGCATCCCGTTGGGGCCGCGGTCGTTGCTGTGCAGGTTGCGCAGGTCGTTGTACTTGCGCTGGCCCAGCTCGCCGCTTTCCTCGCTGGTGCGCAGCAGGGTCGGGCGCAGGAAAACCATGAGGTTGGTCTTTTCGGTGATCTCCTTGGTGGAGCGGAACAGCCCGCCGATCAGGGGGATGTCGCCCAGCAGCGGGACCTTGCTGACCTGGGTCTTGACGTTGTCCTTGATCAGGCCGCCGATGACGATGATCTGTCCGTCGTCGGCGAGGATGGTGCTCTTGATTGCACGCTTGTTGGTGATGGCGTCGCTGGTGTTGATGCCCGGCGGTGCGGCGGCCAGCTCGGAGCTCTCCTGCTCGACCTTCAGGCGCAGGCTGTTGCCCTCGTTGATGTGCGGGGTGACCTTGAGGGTCACGCCGATGTCGCGGCGCTCGACGGTGGTGAAGGGGTTGTTGGCCCCGGCCGCGTCGGTGGTGTAGGAGCCGGTCTGGAAGGGCACGTTCTGGCCCACCAGGATTTCCGCCGGCTCGTTGTCCAGGGTCAGCAGGCTGGGGGTGGAGAGCAGGTTGTTGTTGGAGTCGCTGGACAGGGCGGTGACCAGGGCGGCGAAGTGGCCGCTGCCGACGCCGATCACGCCACCGTCAGGGAGCGTGGGGCGCTTGCCGTCCTGCAGGGTGCCCAGCAGCGAGCCGATGGTCAGGCCGGTGCTGCCGAACTGGATGGCGCCGCCGGCGTCGCTGCCACGGCCGGCCCACTGCACGCCGAGGGCGTCGTTGATATCACCGCTGACTTCGACGATGGCCGCTTCCACCAGCACCTGGGCGCGGGGGCGGTCGAGCTGCTCGATCACCGCATCGAGGGTGGCCAACTGGGCCGGCTCGGCCATCAGCACGAGGGCGTTCTGGCTTTCGTCGGCGCTGATGAGGATGGAGCCGGCTCGGCCGTCCTTGCCGCCGTTGCCCACTTCCATGCGCTTGCCGATGCCGGAGAGCAGGTCGGCCAACTGCTTGGCGTCGGTGTGGTGCAGGCGCACCACGCGGGTGCCGTCGTTGGCGTTGCCGGGCACGTCCAACTGGCGGGCGAGGGTGGCCATCTGCTCGCGGGCCTGGCTTGGGCCGACCAGGATCAGCCGGTTGCTGCGGGCGTCGGCAATGGCGCGGGCGCCGGCCGGGGCGCCGCTGCCCTGGTTGACGCTCTCGGTGAGGGTGGCAGCCAGGTCGGTGGCCCAGGCGTGCTTGAGTCCGAGGGTGGAGAAGGCGCGCTCGCCGGCGCTGTCCAGCTCACGCACCAGGGAGCGGATGCGGCCGACGTTGCTGGCGCTGTCGGTCACCACCAGGGCGTTGGAGCTGCTGGACGGGGCGACGTAGGCGTCCATCGCCACCAGCGGGCGCAGCACGGCGGCCACTTCGGCGGAGGTGGCGTTGCGTAGCGGGATGACTTCGGTGACGAACTCGTCGTCGGCTGCCTGTTCGCTGCCGCTGGCCTTGGTCTTGGCGTCGGCCACGGGGACGATCAGCACCCGGTCGCCCTGGTCGAGGGCGGCGTAGCCCTGACTGCGCAGCACGGTGAGGAACAGCGAGTAGATGCCGGCCTGGTCCAGCGCACTGCTGGACTGCACGGTGACCTTACCGCTCATGCGCGGGTCGAGGACCATGGTCTTGCCGGTGATTTCGCCGACTTCGCTGACCAGGTCGCGCAGTTCGGCGTCCTTCATGTTCAGCGTCCATTGGCGGGGTTCGTTGCGTTCGGCGAACGCGGGAAGGGGGGCGAGCAGGGTGCCAAGCACCAGCAGCGCGCCGGTCACGCGGGGCAGTTTCATGGTCGGGTCTCCGGCGTGTGGATGGGGGCCCCGTGTGCGGTTTCGGCCGCAGGCGGACGGGGTATGAAGAGGCGGGTTTCAGGGCGTGGGAAACCCAGGCGGTAGTCGCGGCCGCCGTGGTTCAGCAGGACGTGGTCGGGGGCGACGGCGCGCAGCACGGCACCGCCCGGCAGGCGGTCGCCGATGCGGTAGAACGCGCTGCCCGAGGGGCCGGCGATCAGTGCGCGGGAGTCGGTCTCTCCGCGTTCGGCCAGGCTCGCCATCAGCACCAGCGAGAGGCTGGTGCTGGCGTCTTCGGCGGCCTCCTCGCGGCTACCGCTGGCAGGCAACACGCCGAACAGCAGGGCCACCAGGGTGTTGTCCAGCGGCGCGGCCTCGGTGGCCACCGGGGCGGCAGCACTGGGGACCGGCTGGGCCAGCGTGGCGGCCAGGGCCTGGCGGGCGTGCCAGGCACCCTGGGCGAGCCAGGCCAGCCAGCCAGCGAGGGCGAGCACGGCCAGGGCCAGCAGGGCCCGGCGCAACGGCAGGCGGAGGTCGGGACGCAGCGACGGCAGCATGGCTCAGGGCTTCATCCGGTCAAGCACGGCATGGCCGCGCAGTTGGTGGAACACCACGGCGCCGATGTGGCCCGCTACCAGCAGGGCAAGCACCACGCAGAACAGGCGGTGGCTGCTGTTGAAGAATTCGATCAGCACCGGCTCGGCAAAGGGCTGCGGCAGGGTGGCCATGCCGAACAGGTCGATGGGGCGGTCCATCATCAGCACGCCGGTGACGAGCACCAGGGCAGTGGCGATGTACAGGGCCAGGTGGCCCGCCTTGGCGAGAAACTGTCCGAGGCCGTTGCCGTGGGCGATGTCGTCGGGCCCAGGCTGGGCCAGGGCGTAGCCGATGCGCAGCACGAAGAATGGGATGAGCAGGGCGGTGAGCGAGACGTTGATGAAGCCGATGGTCTCGGACAGGGCCGCCGGCACATCCAGCAGGGCATTGGCGAAGCCGGTGACGGTGGCCCAGAGGATGACCAGCGCGGAACCCCAGTGCAGGAGGGCGCGAGGGCGCGAGTAACGAGCAGTGGACATGTGGAGTCTTCCCTGTGGAACGAGGAGGAGCGTGGCGCCAGGCGCCACGCTCCGTTTGTTGCAGGCTTGGGTTACTTGCGCTTCCAGGCCATGTTCCAGTGGGAGCCCTTGCCGGGTTCGAACTGGTTGGAACCGGCGTTCCACTGCTTGCAGTAGCCTTCGGCCGGGAAGGGCAGGCACTCGTAGGTGTTGCCGTCCTTGCCCAGTACGGTGGTACCGGCCTTGTAGCTGCTCAGGCCATCCGGGAAGACGAAGTCGTAGTCACCGTTGCCGGGGTTCTCGCCGCCGCCTTCACCGGGGTTCTCGCCACCACCTTCGCCCGGGTTCTCACCGCCACCGTTACCCGGCTCGGCGATCAGGGTGAAGCTGTGGGTCTGCTGCAGCAGTTCGCCTTTCTTCGGCGTGGCCACCACGACCAGGTCGTGTGCACCGGCTTCCGCGTTGGTCAGGGTCATGTGGAAGTGCGGGGTGTTGCCCGGAGCAGCTTCCTTGTGAGCGACGGTCTCGCCCTTGGCGTTCAGCACGGTGGCCTTGACCTGGTACTCGCCACCCTGGGCGATGGCGTTGAAGTGCAGGTCAGCCTTGCCATCCTTGATCTGGTAGCTGGAGGACAGGCCGGTCAGGCTCAGGGAACCCGGAACGGTGGGCTGGTCCTTCTTGACTTCGACACGCACGACTTCGCTGTCGGCCTTGACGTGGATGCCGTTGCGGCCGTAGTTCGGGACTACGTCGCCATCAGCGTTCAGCTCGCCGAGCTTGTAGCCGAAGTTACCGGCATTGACCTTCTGGGCCAGCAGGAAGGGCCAGGTGTTGGCCTGGGCCTGTTCGGCAGTGGTGATCTTCAGGTCGACGGTGTTCAGCGGGCCGGACTTGCTGAAGGCGCGCAGGGTCACGGTGTCACCGATGTTCAGGGCTTCCGGCTGAACGGCACCGATCAGGTTCCACTCCGGTGCAGGAGGCGGAGTTTCGCCACCGGCCTGGTCGTTTTCGATGTTGACATCGACCACCTGGTAGAAGGTGGCGGCGGTGTCACCGACACGCCAGGTAGCGAGCACGACGTGGTAGCCGCTGCGGTCAGCCGGGATGTCCAGGCGGTGGGTGGACTTGCCGCCGGACTGGGGACGCACGCTTACGCCTTCAACGTACTGCTCGTGCTTCAGCGGGGTGGCTTCGAAGCTGTCGCGGGTCAGCGGCTGGTTGGGGTTCCAGTCCTTCTTGGTGATGTAGAACTGCCAGTAGGCGGTGGCGTGGCCGGCAGTGTAGTGCCAGCGGAAGTCCTGCATGCCCGGCTTGATGGTGGTCTTGTGCCAGCGGGTGGCGCTCTGCTCGTTCAGTTGGCTGTAGCTGTTGTGGCCGCCGGCGGCGATGGTGCCGTCAGCCGGGCCGCACTCCAGGAAGGTGCCGCCGCAGTACGCACCACCGAAGTGGTTCTGGGCATCCGGGCGGTATTCCACGCTTTGCGGTTCGTACTGGATGGGGCCGCAACCGGAGTTGAGGTTGCCGCCGTCTCGGTGGCACATCAGCGAGCGGGATTTCGGGCTGTCGATGTAGCCGTGGGCGATGGCTTGCTGGGAGGCCAGGGTGGCGAAGCCGATAGCCAGGGCCAGGGGGAGTTTGCGAAGGATCTGCTTGCGCATTCTTCGAAGGTCCTTATGGGTAGGTTGCAAAGGAGCCCTCGATGCAGGCGTGGGGTCGATGGGGTCTTCTCCAATCCCTGCATCTCTGGACTGAGATCAGAATGCCGTCGGGCTCGGACCGCTCACATTGGACGAGTCCGAAAGCCGTTCGGGCGCTCAGGATTGCGGGCGGCGAGGAGGGAAGCGGTGTCGTCGGACGGTGTGCGAAGCACGGGACACGGGGCGGTGACTTGACCGCCGGGCCCTCGATGAGGTCAGCGTCGAACAGGGTTTCCAGCTCGGCGCGGGCCTTGCGGGCGCTCCGCAGCATGGTGGGCGCGTTGCGCCAGGAGGGTTGCGGGGCGCAGTGGGCTGCCAGAAGATCGGGATGGGCCTGGGTATGGCCGATGCGCAGCACGAAGAGCGGAATCGGCAGCGCGGCGAGCGAGACGTTGGCGCAGCAGGGCCGTGGGGCGCGAGTCTCGCGCTGTGGCCATGCGCAGTGTTCGCAGGGAAATGAAAAAAGAGCGTGGCGCCAGGCGCCACGCTCCCTTATTGCAGGCTTGGGTTACTTGCGCTTCCAGGCCATGTTCCAGTGGGTGCCCTTGCCGGGCTCGAACTGGGTGGAACCGCTGGTCCACTGCTTGCAGTAGCCGCTGGCCGGGAACGGCAGGCACTCGTAGGTGTTGCCATCCTTCGCCAGTACGGTGGTGCCGGCCTTGTAGCTCTGCACGCCATCCGGGAAGACGAAGTCGTAGTCACCGTTGCCGGGGTTTTCGCCACCGCCTTCGCCCGGGTTCTCGCCGCCGCCGTTACCCGGCTCGGCAATCAGGGTGAAGCGGTGAGTTTGCTGCAGCAACTCGCCCTTCTTCGGGGTGGCCACGACCACCAGGTCATGTGCGCCGGCTTCCACGTTGTTCAGAGCCATGTGGAAGTGCGGGGTGTTGCCCGGAGCAGCTTCCTTGTGAGCGATGGTTTCGCCCTTGGTGTTCAGCACGGTGGCCTTGACCTGGTACTCGCCGCCCTGTGCGATGGCGTTGAAGTGCAGGTCGGTCTTGCCGTCCTTGATCTGGTAGCTGGAGGACAGACCGGTCAGGCTCAGGGAACCCGGAATGGTGGGCTGATCCTTCTGGATTTCGACGCGGGTGACCTTGCTGTCGGCCTTCACATGGATGCCGTTACGGCCGTAGTTCGGGACGATCTCGCCGGCGGTGTTCAGTTCGCCGAGCTTGTAGCCGTAGTCGCCGGCGTTGACCTTCTTGGCCAGCAGGAAGGGCCAGGTGTTGGCCTGGGCCTGTTCGGCGTTGGCGATCTTCAGTTCGACGGTGCTCAACTGGCTGCTCTTGTCGAAGGCGCGCAGGGTGACGGTGTCACCGATGTTCAGTTGCTCCGGCTGAACGGCACCGATCAGGTTCCACTCCGGCGCGGGCGGCGGGGTTTCGCCACCGGCCTGGTCGTTGTCGATGTTCACGTCGATGGCCTGGTAGAAGGTGGCGTCGGTGTCGCCTACGCGCCAGGTGGCGAGAATCACGTGGTAGCCGCTGCGGTCAGCCGGCACATTCACCCGGTGAACGGATCTGCCGTTGGCCTGCGGACGCTCATGTACACCCGCGACGAACTGCTCGTGGGCGATCGGAGTGGCTTCGAAGGAATCGCGGGTCAGCGGCTGGTTGGGGTTCCAATCCTTCTTGGTGATGTAGAACTGCCAATAGGCAGTCGCGTGACCCTGGGTGTAGAACCAGGTGAAGTCCTGCATGCCTGGCTTGATGGTGGTCTTGTGCCAGCGGGTGGCGGTCTGCTCGTTCAGCTCGCTGAAGCGCTGAAGGCCACCTGCTGCGATGGTGCCTTCTGCCGGGCCACACTCCTGGAAGGTGCCGCCGCACCACTTGCCGTTCAGGTGATGGTTGACTGCAGGGGCGTATTCAACGCTCTGGGGTTCGTACTGGACACCACCGCATTTGGCGTTCAGGCTGCCGCCGGTGGAGGCGCACATGAAGGAGCGGGATTTCGGGCTTTCGATGTAGCCGTGGGCGATGGCCTGCTGGGAGGCCAGGGTAGCGAGGCCGATGGCCAGGGCCAGGGGGAGTTTGCGAAGGCTCTGCTTGCGCATGCGTTGAAGGTCCTTGTGAGTAGGTCTTAAAGGAGCCCTCGATGCAGGCGTGGGGTCGATGGGGTCTTCTCCAGCCCCTGCATCTCGGGACTGGGGTCAGAATGGCGCCGCGGTCGGACTGCTCCCATGGGACGAGTCCGAAAGCCGCTCGGCCGCTCAGGATTGCGGGTATGGGGGAGGGAAGGCAGCGCCGCCGGTGGCGTGGCGGCGCGCAGAGAGCGGGACGCAGGGGCTATTTGATCGCCTGGTCCTCGATGCGGTCGGCGTCGAACAGGGTTTCCAGCTCGGCACGGGCCTCGCGGGCGGTCTGCAGCATGGCGGCCGCGTCACCGTGGACCTTGTACTGGGCAGCCAGGACCTCCTCGTCATGGCGCCGGAAACGGCAGATGCGCGCCTCGGCCTGCTCCGGCGGCAGGCCCATGCCGAGGAGGATCTGCCGGGCCATCTCCAGGCTGGAGTGGAAGGTCTCGCGCACCGGCATGGCGCCCAGGTCGAGCAACTGGTGCACGTGCTGGCGGTCCCGGGCGCGGGAGATGATTTTCAGATGCGGGTAGAGCCGGTGCACCAGCTCGGTGGTGCGCAGGGTCGTCGCCGGATCATCGGTGGCGATGACGAAGAACTCGGCCTTGTCCACCTTGGCCGCACGGAGGATCTCGGGGCGCAGCGGGTCGCCGTAGAAGATCGGGATGCGGCCCAGGCTGCGGGACAGCTCGATGGTTTCCACCGAGGTGTCCAGCGCCAGGAAGGGCACGCGCTGGGCGTGCAGCACACGGGCGATGATCTGGCCCATGCGCCCGGTGCCGGCAATCACCACGCGGGGAGCATCGCTCTCGATGCGCTGGTATTCCTCGGGCACTTCCACCGGCGCCGGGGCGGCCTGGGAGAAACGGCTCACCAGCAGGATCAGCAGCGGTGTCATGGCCATGGACAGGGTGATGGCCAGCACCAGGTAGCCATGCAGGTCGGCATCCACCAGGGCGTGCTCGCGGGCGATCTTGAACACCACGAAGGCGAACTCACCGCCGGCTGCCAGCACCACCGCCAGACGCAGTGCGCTCTGCCGCACCAGTTGGCCCGCCATGCGTGCCACCAGGTACAGCACCGGGAACTTGCAGGCCAGCAGCAGCAGGGTGAGGGCCACCACCAGCAGCGGCTGGCGTAGCAGCAGGCCGAGGTCGGTGCTCATGCCCACGCTGATGAAGAACAGGCCGAGCAGCAGACCCTTGAAGGGTTCGATCTGCGCTTCCAACTCGTGGCGGTACTCCGAATCGGCCAGCAGCAGGCCGGCGAGGAAGGCGCCCAGGGCCATGGACACGCCGGTTTTCTCCATCAGCCAGGCCGTGCCGATCACCACCAGCAGGGCGGTAGCGGTGGACACCTCCTGCAGGCCGGTGCGGGCCACCACGCGGAACACCGGGCGCAGCAGGTAGCGGCCGCCGATGATCACCAGACCGATGCTGCCCACCACCTCGGCGAGGTGGAGCAGACCGCCGCCGTCCTGCTCCGGCGTTGCCGAGCCGCTGAGCAGCGGCACCAGGGCGATCAGCGGGATCGCGGCGATGTCCTGGAACAGCAGGATGGCGAATGCCAGGCGTCCATGGGGGCTGGTCAGTTCCTTGCGCTCGGCGAGGATCTGCAGGCCGAACGCCGTGGACGACAGCGCCAGGCCCAGGCCGAGCACCATCGAGGCCTGCCAGCTCTGGGCGAAACCGAACGCGGCCACACTGCCGATCAGTGCGCCGGTTAGCAGCACCTGGGCCAGGCCGACGCCGAACACCGAGCGCCGCATCACCCACAAGCGCTTGGGCGACAGCTCCAGGCCGATGATGAACAGCAACAGCACCACCCCCAGTTCGGACAGTGTGGCGACGCTCTGCGGGTCATTCACCAGCCCGAGCACGGACGGGCCGATGAACAGACCGGCAAACAGATAACCGAGCACCGCGCCCAGTTGCAGGCGACGGGCAAGCGGAACGGCGAGGACGGCGGCGAGCAGGAAGATGACGGCGACCTGCAACGAGCTGCCTTCATGGGGCATGGCGGAATCCTTGGTAAAGCGGGAACGGTGCCTACAGGCAGGTGGAGGGCAAGGATAGGGGCGGCGAGGGAGGCTGTCACCGTTCCATGCGCCGTAGAGAGCTCGACACCCGTGTCATCACCGTAGGAACACCTACCTGGACGGACTCGGCTGAGGTCTGGCCAGGTGCGTTGGGCGTTAGCGGCAGAGCGGCTCACCAGGAGTCATAGGGAATGCCGTGCTGTTCGATATAGGTGCGTGCAGCTTCGCTGGGGGCTCGGTAGAAGCGGCCTTCTGTTTGCCCCTGACTCGGCCCCTTGCGTTCGACTACCCCAACGAAACGGCCGATTTCCTTTCCTTTGAGACAAGGCCCTCCCACCCAGACCTTGACGATGCCCCCAGGTGCGAGACCAATGGAGATGTCATGGCGGAAACGGGTCACTTCCTGGGTGGAATGTACGCAGACCGTACGCTGGGGCTTGACCATCTCATCCCGTACCCACTGTGGGATAGTGATTCGCAACTTGTAGACCTGGGGTTCCACCAGGGATTGCCAGCGCACGAAGATGAGGTTGGGTAGGTCAACGTTGTTGATAGGCATGGAACCCGCGCTGCCTTGCCACCAGCCTGCCGTTTTCGCGCCATAGCTCGCAACTCCGCTATACACCCCCTCAAAGGCCAGGTTGCGGCGATCGACCACATCTACGCTTTCTACCCAGACTTCCATATGACGGGGTGCTCCCACGCCGATGTACCAGGTGGGATAGGGGAGCTTGGGGCCGCCACTCGCACAGCCGCTCAGGGGCAGGAGCAGCAGAAGGGCAACGATCAGTCGCAAGGACATTCCGGGTAACCCTTACCAGGAGTCATAGGGAATCCCGTGCTGCTCGATGTAGGCCTTGCTCGCAGGCTCCAACTCGGGCCAGGCATATTTCCCGCCCGTCTGCCCCTGACTCGGTCCCTTGCGTTCGACTACCCCAACGAAACGGCCGATTTCCTTACCTTTGAGGCAGGGCCCTCCCACCCAGACCTTGGCGATGCCCCCTGGAGCCAGGCCAATGGAGATGTCTTTGCGGTATTGGGTTTCCTCCTCGGTGGAATGAACGCAGACCGTGCGCTGGGGCTTGACCATCTCGTCCCGTACCCACTGCGGAATATTGATGCGCACGTTGTAGACCTGGGGCTCCACCAGGGATTGCCAGCGCACGAAGATGATATTGGGCAGGTCGACGTTGTTGACGGGTTTCATCTTGCCTCCTCCCTCCCACCAACCCTCTGTCCGGTTGTTGTAAGCCACTACACCACCGTGCACCCGCTCGAAGGCCAGGTTACGGCGGTCGACCACGTCCACGCTTTCCACCCAGACCTCCATATGGCGGGGGGCTCCCAGCCCGATGTACCAAGTGGGATAGGGCAGCCGGGGAGCGTTGCTGGCGCAGCCGCTCAGCGGCAGCAGTAGGAGTGCGATCAGTAGACGTAATGTCATTCCGGGTAACCCTCTTGAGGACGCTGGTTGTAGGCCAGCCGTTGATTGGCCGGTTTGTTGAGCAACAGGCCGGCAGTTGGCACCCAGTGTGCGGAGGTGTGGATATAGCGACCCAGCAGGTGACGCTCCTCCTCGTGGGTCAGGCGGTTGCTGGCACCCCGGGCATAGGCGAGGAGCTTCTCGGCGATGGGGGCGAGGTCATCGGGCAGTTGGAATGCTGCTTCGGCGGGTAATGCTTTCAGCGGTACTTCGAACTTCACGGCCGCCTCATGCATGGCCTGCAGGGCCACCTTGGACAGGTCACCGTAGACCTTGCGATCCATGGCCACGGCGACCATCCAGCGCTCGCTGGGCACCATACCCCGTTCATGTCTGGGTTGGCCGGTCCGCCAGGCGATGGGCCTGAGTTCGCCGTCGCCCGGCAGACCCCGCCCCATGAGGCGGTCGGCTTCCCGCAGGGCCTGTTGCCAGGCGCGGCTGTGCTCCAGGGGGCGCCGGGACGTAACCACCGTGACGACCGGCTTCGTGAGCAACAGGCGCTCCTGCTGGAGCGGGCGGTAGCCGCCGCCGATATTGGAGTGGACGCCCGGCAGCGCCAGTTCCTCATGCCCCGGGAACACCCGATTGAGGGCGAACTGCCAGCGCTTTTCATCCCGCGCGGTGATGTGCAGCACCTTGCGGGCGCAGCCGGCCGGCAGGTAGAGGTTGACGCCGGGGTTGTAGTCGTTGACCGAGAAGTCGCCCTTGGTCGGGGCGTTGATGGCGGCCACGGTGTCGAACAGCCCGATGAAGTTGATCTGCACGTCCCGTGCCCAGTCGAAGTCCGGCGGCAGGCCGAGGCGGGCGGGCCCCAGCACCTGGGCCAGCACCCCGCCCTCGGGCTTGAGCACCTCGTTGGCGAAGTGCCGCGCGGAGGCGGCGCCCCGGCTGAAGCCGAAGATGTCGAATTCCAGGGTGCGAATCTTGGTGTCAGGGTTGGTGACGTTGAAGCGCTTGATCTGTTCTTCGATCAGGTTGGGGCTCTGCCTGACTCGGGCGGTTACGCCTGACGAACCCTGGCCGGTGGCCTGGCTATAGAGATTGTCCCGGCTGCCACTCTCGGTGCCGATGCCTTCGAGGTAGACCGACACGTAACCCAGGCGCGCATCCGGCTCCACAGGAATGGTGGTGTTGTCCCGATACAGGTCATACAACAACGCCACATTGCTCGCCGCG